>VBLM01000520.1 GCA_005879095.1 Deltaproteobacteria bacterium | reverse complement strand
CGCGCTGGCCTTCATCCGCGCGCAAATCTCGAAACCGTGTACGTGCGGCAGCATCGCGTCGAGGATCACCAGGTCGTAGCGGCCGGTCTTGAGCTTCGCTTCCGCCTCGCGGCCGTCGCGGGCGAGGTCGACCACGTGGCCCGCCGAGCGCAGCGTCTTGTCGAGCAGGCGCAGGATATCGCCGTCGTCGTCGACCACCAGGATGTGCGCCGGGCCGATCCGGACCTGCACCGAGCCGAGCACTTCCGCGTCCTTGTCGTCGTCGTGGTGGCCGATCTCCATCGCCACGTCGTCGTTGCGCAGCTCCTCCAGCTCTTGCGTCGCGTCGAAGATCTCCTCGGTGCGCGGCCGGACCAGCTTTCCCGGCTTGTTACCGGGAAGGATCACGGCGACCGACGCTTCGGAATCCGCTTGCAGCCCGGGGGCGCGCCAGAACCGCTCGCCGCGCTCCTTGGCGTCGTACGCGGCGGCGATGGCCTGCTCGAGTACGCCGGGCAGCGCCGCGTACGGCGAGACCTCCTGCGCGGTGATGAAGCGCAGCTCCTCGATCACTTCCTGGTCCTCGACGCCGGCGCTGATGGCGATGTGCAGCCGTCCGCCCTCGGTGCTGAGCGGCAGCACCAGGTCCGACTCGGCGACGATGCGCGGGATCGAATCGAGCACGTCGAGATCGATGCTGGTGCGCGAGAGATCGACGCCGGGGATGCCCATCTGCTGCGCGACCATGCCGACCAGATCCGGCTCGGGCACGCCCATCGACAGCACCGTTCCGAGGAACGCGGCCCGCGACTTCGACTCGTTCTGCGCCCGGCGCAGGAGCGGCTCCGGCAGCGCGCGGCGCTCGGCGAGAAGTCGTGCGATGGACTCCAGGGACTTCACGGCGGCACAATCCCCCAGTTGAAAGTACCATACGAAGAAACGCCAGTTGTGACCTTCGTCACGCCGCGAAGAGGAAGTTCGCACCCTCCCGGTAGCCGCGCCCTTCCAGCACCGAACGGATCTCCTCTCTCGCGCCCGCCGCCCCGACGGCGCAGAGCATCATCGCGCTTCCCGGCGGGGGCAAGTTCTCTTCGGTGAGGACCGGGCGGCCGCGGGCGCGCTGCTTTTTCCGGTCGACGTCGAAGAACGCGCGAGGGCGCAGGCCGTGCGCTTCGAGCTCGCGGGCGAGGCGTTTCCCCGTCGGGCCCGCGCCCCAGATGTCGAACTCTTTTCCAAGTAGCGGCCCGCGAGCGAGGTAGTGCGCGCGCAGGCGGAACATCCGCTCCTCACGGTACACATCGTGCGTCCGCGTGAGTCGATGTGGGGAATCGCGCCAGGTGAGAAGGAGATGTGGCACTTTCGCCAGCTCCCAGCCTTGCTCGACCAGGCGCAGCAGGAGATCCCAGTCTTCGGCCCAGCCGTTGTCCTGCCAGCCGGCTTTCAGGGCCTCCCGGCGGAAGGTCGTGCTCGGGTGGACGAGCGGAGCCTCGATGAAGCGCGCGTTGCGGCACTGCTCTTTACTGACGGTCGCGTTGAGCCACGCTTCGAGCCGTTTCAGGCCGGGCGCGTCGCAGCGCACGAGGCTGCCGACCGCGCCGAGAGCGCGGTCCTGGTCGAGCGCTTCCGCCTGCAGCCGCAGCCGATCGGGATGAACGAGATCGTCGGCGTCCATCCGCGCGATCAAGTCGCCTTTGCAGTGCGAGAGCCCGAGGTTGAGCGCGGCGACGAGGCCCGCGCCGTGTGCCTTCACGACTCGGACGGCTGCTCTTTCGAGAATCTGCGGCGTCGCATCGGTGGAAGCGTCGTCGACGCAGACGATCTCGACCGGCGGCGCCGCCCGCTGTTCCTTCAGGCCGCGCAGCGCATCGGGCAGAGTCGCCGCCGCGTTGCGCGCCGGCATCAGCACGCTGATCAGCACGATGCGGTTATAGCCGCGGCCGCCGAAGGCGGCTTAGCGGCTACCGCCTTTGATTTGTTCTACTCTGCGCGGCCTATGAACGCGCCTCGACTGCTGGCCGGCCGCATCGAGGCCGTGCAGAAGCACGAGGGCCGGCTGCCGGGCGTCGACCCGGTCCACGACATGCGCGTCGCGCTCCGCCGGCTGCGGGCGGCGCTGCGTCTGCTGCGGCTGCGCTCGCTGGATCCGCCGGTGAAAGAGCTGCAGGACGCGCTCGGACACGTGCGCGATCTGCAACTGCAGATCGAATGGCTCGCGGGCCGCTCCGAGCCGCTCCTGCGCCAGCGCAAAGCCGCGCTGGCCAAGGCCGAGCGTGCCCTGCAGCCC
>VBLM01000519.1 GCA_005879095.1 Deltaproteobacteria bacterium | reverse complement strand
GCCGCAGCAGAAAGAGCTGCCCCGCGCCCTGTTTGATCGACTTCTCCACGTTGCGCAGCCTGATCATCGGAGCACCCTCGCCAGCAGAAAAGCGGCGGCGATCAGCAGCGCCGCGCACAGTTGCGCCAGCACGATCTTGAACGCGATGGCACCCAGCGCGGCCATCATTCCGCCCTCAACGCGACCGCGGGGTCAACGCGGGTCGCGCGGCGGGCCGGCAGGAACGTCGCTGCCGCCGCGGCGGCGATGAGCCCGGCCGCGACGACCAGGTACGTCAGCGGGTCGCGCGGCGAGACGCCGTAGAGAAAGCCGGCCAGGAGCCGCGCCAGCGCGAGCGCCGCGAGGATGCCGGCCAGCACGCCGACCGCGGACAGCCGCAGGCCCTCGCCCAGCACCATCCGCAGCACGTCGCCCGCCTGCGCGCCGAGCGCCATTCGCACGCCGATCTCGCGCTCGCGCCGGCTGACCGCGTACGAAACCACCCCGTAGATTCCCAGCGCAGCCAGCAGCAGCGCCGCCGCGGCGAAGACCGTCAACAGTTGCGCCGCGAGCCGCTGCGGCCCGGCGCTCCGCTCGATCACCTGCTCGATGGTGCGCACCTTCGTCACCGCCTGCGACGGATCGAGCAGCGCGATCTTCGCTTTGACCGCCGGCAGGAGCGCCATCGGGTCGCCGTCGGTCCGCAGCACGAGGTCCATCTCCGACTGGCCCACCTGCGACTGCGGATAGTAGATCTCGGGCGCGGACTCGGTGTTCAGGCGCTGCTGCTTCACGTCGGCCGCGACGCCGACGACCGTCGCCGCGTCGTGGCCGGGATCGGAGCCTTGCGCGATCATCTTTCCGATCGGGTCCTCGCCGGGAAAGGACTTCCGCGCGAGCGCCTCGTTGATGACGATCTGCGGCGCCCGTTCGGCGTCGGCGAACGCCCGGCCGCGGACGATCGGGATCTGCATCGCCGCGAAGTAACCCTCGGACACCACGCGGCGCTCCGCATACGCCTGGTGCTCCTCGTCGAGCGGCGGCCGTCCGAGGATGCTGTAGTTGCCGCTGCTGCTCCCGCCGCCGAGCGGAATCCGCGAGACCACGCCCGCGGCGCGCACGCCCGGGAGCGTCGAGACCTGCTCGACGAGCGCGCGGAAGAACTCGATCCGCTGTTCTTTCAAGTACTTGGCAGGCGGCAGCGGCACGCGCACCGAAAGGACGGTCCGGGCGCGAAAGCCGGGGCCGTGGTCGATCATCTGCGACAGCGAGCGCAGGACGAGCGACGCGCAGACGAGCAACACCACCGCAAGCGCGCTCTGCAGCACGACCAGCACGCTGCGCGCCCGTCCCCGCGGCGAGGCGCCCGCGCCTTCGCGAAGGTCGGTGTGGACGTCGCCTCGCGAGGCGTGCACGGCGGGCAGCACCCCGATTCCGATGCCCGCGCCGATCGAGGTCAAAGCCGCGAAGGCGAGCACGCGCCAGTCGAGCGGCGCGCTGGCGAGCTTCGGCAGCGTCGCCGGCCAGGCCTGGAGGACCAGGTCGCGGCCCCAGAGCGCGAGAAGGACGCCGAGCGCTCCGCCCGCGATCCCGATGACCGCGTTTTCCACCAGAAGCTGACGCGCCAGTTGGCCGCTGCTCGCGCCCAGCGCGCGGCGCACGGCGAACTCGCGCACCCGGCCGGTCGCCCGCGCGAGCACCACGCTGGCCAGGTTCACCGAGGCGATCAAGAGCACCAGCCCGACCGCGGCAAGGAGCAGGAGCAAGAGCGGCCGCGCCTCGCCGAAGACGAAATCCTGGAGGCTCCGCATCTGCGCGAGGTGGTTGGCCTTGGCCGCGGCCGCGATGCGCGGCATCGCGATGGCCAGGTCGGCCTGCGCGCGAGAGAGAGGGACGCCCGGCTTCAGCCGCCCGATCGCCTCGATGTAGTGCTGGCCGCGATGCGTCCAGGGAATCTTCCGCTCGAGCGGGACGAACGCGTCCGCCCAGATCGACAGCCCCGTCGAGACTGCCTGCGGCGCGATCCCGGCGAGCGTGTACGGCACGCCGTCCAGCAGCACCGACGTCCCCGGCGCGACGCCGCCGAGCACATCGTGCCAGAAGCCCTCGCTGGCGACGATGATCGGCGCCGCGTTCGGCAGGTGCTCTTCTGCCGCGAA
>VBLM01000517.1 GCA_005879095.1 Deltaproteobacteria bacterium | reverse complement strand
CCATTCTCCGTCCCGGTGAGGATCGTGAACGAGGGGTGGTTGGCTGCGTCCGATGTCAACACTAGGTGTCGGTTGGTGAGAGCAGCAATCGCGACCAACACCTTCAACAATTTCGCAATGAGTGCGGCGGACGTACCAAGGCTTAGTCACGGCACGCCCGAAGTCAGGGAATGCCGTTTGAGAAGCGATATCCCACCGACCACCGCCGAACTCGCTATCGAGGTCCGCTACAAGGCTCTGGCATTCTGGCCTCGTCACGAATGTCGCCTTTTCGAAATCGCCTTCGGCGATACGTGGCGCTGGCTGGAACACCCATGCCCGGGCGATTGATCCTGCTCCCCGAAGGTCAAAACCAACCCCACCCAAATTGGACACCCCACCCAAATTGGACCGGGAACATGGTGACAGTTTTTCACGGGATGCCTTGGAACAAGTGAACCTTGCCGGCGACCGCCGTCGACTTCCTCGAAGGCGCCATCAACTTGTCCTAGGACAAGTCGCAATCGCCTGTTGCAATTACCGAAGCCCCGGGGCCTCGTGGCCGGTGCGGGAGACGTATTCGGTATAGCCGCCACCATAGACGTGCGGACCTTCCGGCGTCAGTTCCAGCACGCGGCTGGAAAGCTCGGCGAGGAAATGCCGGTCGTGCGAGACGAACAGCATCGTCCCTTCGAACTTGCGCAGCGCCGTGATCAGCATCTCCTTGGTGAGGATGTCGAGATGGTTGGTCGGCTCGTCGAGGACGAGGAAGTTGGGCGGGTCGTAGAGCATCATCGCCAGCACCAGCCGCGCCTTCTCGCCGCCGGAGAGCACGCGCACACCTTTCTGTACATCGTCGCCCGAGAATCCGAACGCGCCGGCGAGTGTCTTGAGCGAGCCGATCGATGCCTGCGGAAAGCGCGCCACGAGCGTCTGTTCGACATTCAAGGCGGGATCGAGCACGTCCATCGCGCGCTGCGCGAAGTAGCCGAGCTTGACCGACGCGCCCAGCGCAGCGACGCCCTCGTCCGGCTCGAGAAACCCTGCCACCAGCTTCAGTAGCGTCGATTTGCCCGCCCCGTTGACGCCGAGCACGCACCAGCGCTCGCCCCGCCGGACGAGGAAGTCGAACCCGTCGTAGACGACGTTGCTGCCGTACGCCTTGGAAACCTTCTCCAGCCGCGCCACGTCCTCGCCGCTGCGGGGCGGCTGGCGGAATTCGAATTCGACCACCTTGCGCGTCTTGGGCGGCTCGACTTTCTCGATCTTGTCGAGCTTCTTGATCCGGCTCTGCACCTGCGCGGCGTGCGAAGCGCGCGCCTTGAACCGCTCGATGAACGCGATCTCCTTCTTCAGCATCGCCTGCTGCCGTTCGTACTGCGCCGCCGCGTGACGGTCGGCGATGGCGCGCTCGCGGACATAGAACTCGTAATCGCCGGAGTAAGTGGTCAGCTCGCCGTTGTCGATCTCGATGATCTTGCCGACCACCCGGTTCATGAACTCGCGGTCGTGCGAGGTCATGAGAATGGCGCCCTCGAAGCCTTTGAGGAAGTTCTCCAGCCAGATGAGCGACTCCAGATCGAGATGATTGGACGGCTCGTCGAGCAGCAGCGCGTCGGGCCGCATCAATAAAATGCGCGCCAGCGCGACGTGCATCTTCCAGCCGCCGGAGAGCGCGCCGGCATCTTCGTCCATCCGCTCCTGCGAAAAGCCCAGCCCGGCGAGGATCTCGCGAGCGCGTGCTTCGAGGCCGTAGCCGCCGAGCTGATCGAAGCGGTGCTGCACGTCGCCGAACCGCTCGAGCAGCTTCTCCATCTCGTCCGCGCGCGAGGGGTCGGCGAGCGCGTGTTCCAGGGAACGCAACTCGTCAGCGACGAAGCTCACCGGACCCGCCCCCGCCATCGTCTCGGCGACGACGCTGCGCCCCTTCATCTCGCCGACGTCCTGGCTGAAGTACCCGATGGTCACGCCGCGATCGACCGAGACCTGCCCCTCGTCGGGCTCTTCTTCGCGCACGATGAGCCGGAAGAGCGTCGACTTGCCGGCGCCGTTGGGGCCGACGAGGCCGACGTGCTCGCCGCGGTGCACGACCGCGCTGGCGTCGAGAAAGAGGATCTGCTTGCCGTGCTGTCTGGCGATGCCGTCGAGCCGGATCATTTCGCCGGGCCGCAGTCGTAGCCCTTCACCACCGCGCCGGTGGCGTCCGGCGACTGCCATTCGTTTCCCACCACGATATGCGTCGCGCCCGCGCCGGCGGCCTTCGCACGGGCCTGTTCGCGAGCCTGCGCCATCCCGTCCTCCCCGGGTTGCGCAGAAACTCCCTCGAACCGTCCGACGGGCCTGCAGCCAGCCGGAGGCGACTCGACTTCATGCAACCCAACCGCCGGCCGAAGGGGGGCCGCCGCGCAAGCGGCCAGCAGCATCAAGCAGACCCTCATCCATCCTCCTGGAGCATCACGTACCACGCGGCCGCCGGAATCCGCCGCCGTTTCCTTTCTCGCGCGGCGATTTAAGGGCAGGATAGGCCTCATGGGAGGGGGAACCTCGAGCCCGCCGCCGGGCCCGGGCACACCGCAGCGAAAGCGAGGCGCGATCGCGCTGCAGGTGAAGCTCGTCTGCGCGACGCTCGATGCCGTCAAGTCGCGCTACCCGGAATTGCGCGACCGCCGCTTTCCGCTGCGCGTGAAGATCCCGCTGCCGCTCGACACGCTGGTGCGGCTGGATGCGCGGCTCCACGACGGCAGTCCGTGCTTCCGCGCGCTGGCCGTGGTCGAGCGCGTGGTGGGCACCGGCGGCGCGGAACCCGCCACTTTGACGCTCGGGATCGTGGCCATGGACGAAGCCGGCCGCGAGCTGGTGGCGTGGATGGGTGGAAAGCCGCCCAAGCCGCTGCGCGATCCGGCGGCGGTTTCATCGGCGACGCCGGCGCAAACGGCACCTCCGGCACCGGCGCCGACGCAATCGTTCGCTGCGCCGCCGCCTCCGGCGCAACCCGCTACGCCAGCGCCGCTCGGGCCCCGGCCCACGCTCGGCCCCCCGCCGGCCCTCGGTCCCCTGCCGTCGATGAAGGCGCCGCCGACCAAGCCGGCCGCTCCGGCTGTGGTTGCACCGCCGCCGCCACCGCCCCCGCCGCCTCCGCCAGCCACAGCGAAGCCACCGCCGATCGCATTGCAGCCGCCCTCGCCGCCGCAGCCACCTCCGCCGCCGCC
>VBLM01000515.1 GCA_005879095.1 Deltaproteobacteria bacterium | reverse complement strand
CTATTACGAGCGCGTCGCGGGCGGCACGTTCAGCGCCGACTTTCCCTTCTCGCAAATCGAGCGCGGGCAGGACCTCACGCTCGCGTACGAGCTGTACGCGCTCGCCGAACATGCCAACCCCTACGGCGTGATCACCGACTCGCGCCGGCTGGCGGCAGCGACGCTGTCGTACATCTATTCCGACACGCACCGGTACGTCCGCAGCATCTCCTCCGAGGACGGCCAGCGCTTCACGGTCTCGCTGCGCCTCTCCGACCCGGCGCTGGGCAGCGCGTATTCGTTCTGGCAGCTGACCAGCTCGCTCTCGCGCTTCTTCGCCATGCCGTGGTCAGTCAACGGGCGCCCGCTGCACCACGCGCTGGCACTGCGCTTTTCGGCCGGCATCTCGCACGGCGATCTCTCCAACCGCCACCTCTATTTCCTCGGCGGGTTCCAGCAGGGGAACGCGGTGAACAGCGTGCTCTACCCGGCCAACGCGCCGCTGCGGATCCTGCGCGGCTTCCGCAGCGACGCCTTCGAGGGCGAGCGGTTCGTGCTCGGCACGGGCGAGTACCGCTTCCCGATCTGGAACGTCGAGACAGGCGCCTGGACGCTCCCGTTTTTCCTGAGACGTCTGCACGCCGCGGTGTACAGCGATGTAGGAGACGCGTTCACCCCCGGCTTCCACGATTTCAAGCTGCACGCCGGCGCCGGCGCAGAGCTCCGTGCCGAGGTCGTGCTGGGCTGGATCCTGCCGACCGACCTGCGCCTCGGCTGCGCCCGCGGCCTCGAAAATTCGCCTTTGGCCATCGTCGATTGCTACGCGGCGCTAGGGGGAGTTTTCTAGCTGGCGCGGCCTGTCGGGCGCCGTGTACTCTGGCTGACAATGTCCACCAGGCTCGAACGGGCGCTCGAGGCCGGGCTGCGCATCCGGCCGGGGGAGCAGCGCCGGGTGGCGCTGATGGCGGCCTACGCCGCGAACGCCATCGGCGCCGTCGTGGTGGGCCGCTCGGTCCGCGACGCGCTCTATCTCGCCAATCGGCCCGCCCAGGGCCTCGCGGGCATGTACATCTGGTCGTCGATCGCGATCGTGTTGGTGTCGTATCTGTACGCGCGCATGTCTGCGCCGCTTTCTGCGCGGGTTTCTGGGCGCTCCTCAACCTGCACGACGGCGCCTGGGTCTACGCGGCGCTCTACATCTTCGTCGAAGCGATGGGCTCGCTGGTCGTGATCCAGTTCTGGACCATGGCCAACGACGTCTTCCATGCCCGCGAAGCGAAACGACTTTTCGGCCTGATCGGCGGCGGCGGCACGCTCGCCAACGTGATCTTCGGCCTCCTGCTCGGCAAGTACGGCAAGACCATCGGCGCCACCCGACTGCTGTGGCTGATGGTGGGCCAGCTCATCCTCTGCGCGATCCTCTCCCGGGCTGCCTCCAGGCTGGCCATCGCCGGGCCCGTCTTCGCGCAACGGGCGCGGCCGCGGCAAAAGGCGATGCTGCTTTCGCGCGCCGGGTTGTCATTCCTGACCAACAAGCACCTCGCGATCGTCGCGTTGATCGGCGCAGTCAGCGCGGCGGCCGTCACCATCGTCGATTTCCAGTTCAAGCTCTTCGCCGTCGCGACGCACCCCAATCAGAACGACCTGGCCGCGTACTTCGGCAGCTTCTACGGCGTCTGCGGCGGCGTTGCTCTCGCCATCCAGATCTGGATCACAGGACGCGTGCTGGAACGTTACGGGATCCTGGCTTCGCTGCTGCCGCTGCCGGTCGGCCTCGCCCTTGGCTCTGCGACCGGAGCTGTCATGCCCGTCAATCCCATCGCCAGCTCACTGGCGAAGGGCAGCGACACCATCTTCCGCTACACCATCAACGACGCCTCGATGCAGCTCTTGTACGTCCCGGTGCAGGCGCACGTGCGCGGGCGGGCGAAGGCGTTCATCGACGGCGTCTTGAAGCCGACCGCCATCGCGCTCACCGGAGCGGTACTGTTCTTCTACAAGCAGGTGGGCGGCGAGGGCCGGCCGCTCACCGCTGCCGTGCTGCTGCTGGTCGTGCTCTGGGTTCTCTTGCTGGTGCGGGCGCGAGCCGAATACGTCCGCAGCCTGGTCGAATCGCTCGAGCGCCGGCACCTCGATCTCAACTCGACCGCCTTCTCGGGTCTCAACGAGGCCACCCTCCACGCGCTGCGGACGGCGCTGCACGGCGATCCCGCGACCGTCCTCCACGCCCTGACCCTCGTCCAGCAGCACGCGCAGAACATTGATTTCCTTCCGGAATTGCGCGAGCTCTTGAAACACGAAGACCCCCGCCTGCGGGCCGCTGCGATCCAGCAACTGGGCGAGCAGAAGAAGACCGAGGCGCTCGCCGAGATGCGCGGGCTGCTGGCCGATCCGGTGCCCGAAGTGCGCGCCGCCGCTCTGGGCGCGGTCTGCGCCATCGAGCAGGAAGCGGCGGTGCCGACCGTGCTGCCGTTCCTCGATGTCGCCAATGCGCCCGAAGCCGTCGTGCGCGCGGCAGCGGCGGTGGCACTGATCCGTCATGCCGGTCTCGACGGCGTGCTGGCCGCGGCCGAGCCTTTGAAGCAGCTTCTAGCCGCAGAAGATCCGAGAGATCGCGGCGCGGCTGCGGATGCCTTGGGCAACATCGGCGTGCGCGGGTTCTTCCGGCCTCTGTTGAGCTTCCTGCGCGATCCGGACCCGGGCGTGCGCCGCCGGGCGATCGCCGCTGCCGGCAAGCTGCGGACGCCGGAGCTGATTCCGTCTCTGATCGAGCAGTTCCAGCGCCGCGAGACGTCTTTGGAGGCCGCCTCCGCGCTGGCCGCGTTCGGGCCCGGCATCGAGTCGCAGCTGGCCGGCGTTTTGATCGACGAAGCCTCGCACGTCGATTGCCGCCGCGGCGTGGCGCTGGTTCTGCAGCGTCTCGGCACCCGCGAAGCCGCCGACGCGCTCCTGAACGCGCTGACCTCGCGCGAGGCGGCCGTGCGCAAGGCGGCCGCGCGCGCTCTCTCGCGACTTACCCGCCGGCAGCGCGGCCAGAGCGTCGATCACGGCAAGGTCGAGCGCGCGGTCTACGCCGAGCTGGCCGGCGCGCGGACCGCGCTCGGAACGCAGAAGAAGCTCTCGCTGCCGGTGCCGCTCCCAAGTCAGGCGCCGCGCAGCCCGGCGGAGTTGCTCGGCGTCGCCCTGCTCGAGGAGCGCGACGCGCGCGTGCTGCAGGCTTTATTGCTCCTCGAGGTGCTGCTGCCGGAAGTGCGGCTCGACGTCGTCGCGGAGAACCTGCGCTCGGAGTCGCCGGCCGCACGCGGCAACGCCATCGAAGTGCTCGACAACGCGCTGCCCGAGCTCTGGAAGCGCCCGATCATGGCCGCCCTCGACGAGGTCAAGCGCCGCGGCGACCAGGTGACGGCCGATCAGCGCGCGGTTTCCGAGCTGGTCTCGGCGATGATCGGCGCCGAGTCGGGACTTTGGGTAGCCGCATGTACGGCGCGGTGGGCGCTCGACGAAAAGGGCGTGACGCTCGCGCCGCTGGTTCCCTCGCTCCAGGCCGCCCTGCACTCGCCCGCGGCCCCCCTGCGCGAGGCGGCGGCGCTGGCGGTGGCGCGCGCCGCGCCTGCCGAGGCCGCGCGGCTGCTCGGGCCGCTCGCCGGCGACCCGGCCACCTCCGTTTCGCACACCGTCCAGATGCTCCTGCACCGCCCCCGGGCGACCGCATGATCTCGACCGTCGAGAAGGTGCTGTTCCTCAAGTCGATCGACCTCTTCCGCGCCCTTCCCTCCGAAGAGCTGGCGCAGATCGCCGAGATCGCCGAGGAGCAGCCGCTCGCCTTGGGCGATCAGGTCTTCGGCGAGGGCGAGCCCGGCGACGCGCTGTACCTGATCGTCGAAGGCAAGGTGAAGGTGCACAAGGGGGAGAAGGAGCTCGTGCGCCTCGGCATCCGCGACGTCTTCGGCGAAATGGCGGTGCTCGATTCCGAGCCGCGCTCAGCCAGCGTGACCGCCGTCGAGGACTCGGTCTGCCTCAAGATCGGCCGCGACGACTT
>VBLM01000081.1 GCA_005879095.1 Deltaproteobacteria bacterium | reverse complement strand
AACAGCTTCTCGGCTTCTTTGGCATCGAGCCCGCAGAGGCGCGCCGTGTCGCGCAAGTCCCACGAGATCACGGCCTCGGGTGGACAGGCCGCGAGCCGGCGATCCTTCACCAGTGCGCCGTACTCGCGCACGATGCGGGCCTGCCGGGCCTTGTTGATCAAGAGCGTGCTGTCGAGGTCGAAGGCAGCGGCGGGACGATCGTCCCGGATGGCCTCCAGCGCCGCCTGCAGCACGCGCGCTTGAGCGGCGCGGTCGGCGCGCGAGCCGAAAGGCTTGTGGTCGAAGTCGCCCATCCGAGGAATGCCGATGTACCAGACGCGACGCCTGCTGGGAAAGCCCGTTCTTCCGCGGGGTAAGCGGCTTCCCACGCCGCACTGCGGCTGACTGCGGGCCGCTTTTGGCCCGTCCCTAGCAAACGAGGCGAGGCCCTTGGTGCGTCTGGGCGTGGAGGCGGGCGTGGGAAAGCTTTTGAAGTGGGGGATGGCGGTCGCGCTGTGCGCGGGCTGTTCGCAGTCTCACACGGGACAGCCGCCGGAGCAGCCCGGCAACCCGAACATCGGCACCGACGGCGGCACGGCAGTGACGCCGCCACCGGTCAACAACGGGCCCGGTGGCTCGCCTGACGCCGGCAACCCGCCCGACGCCGGTCCCCCGGACGCCGGCCCGCACTTCGGCATCGGCCCGTGGCCGGCGACAAACGTGACTTACGGCGCCGCCGAGGGCATCCAGGAGTCGCCCGTCGTCGGCGTGAGTACCGACGAAACGCAGAACATGTGGGTCGCCACGCACTCGGCGCTCTACGTGATGCGACCCGGCGAGAAGAAGTTCACCCGCTTCGACGCCAGCGCGGGCCTGCACCTGCCGGGCAACGACGAGGCCTCGTGCGACGACGTCACCGGCAGCCCGATCACACCCTGCATCAAGCCGAGCTCGGCCGACAGCCCGGGCATCAGCGAGATCGTCGGCGGCGGGTCCAACGAGGTCTTCGTCGGGTACTACGGCCACCACGACTGGAACTCGCCCGACGACGGCACCGCCAGCGACCCGTACCGCCACAGCGGCCAGCTGGAGCGCGTCCGCCTGCGCGCCGACGGCAGCCTCGAGGTGGTCCGCTTCGACATGGTCTCGGGCAACAGCACGTTCTACTGGCCACTTCATCCACCCGCACGAGCTGTACGTCGGGACCGACCACGGCATCGACAAGATCAGCGCCGACCTGTGGACACCGCTGCCGCCCAAGCACACCTACAACGACTGGGTGACGCACAACCGGATCTGGATGAGCGACCACCTCCACGCCCAGACCTGCTACCACCATCCCTGCGGCACCGGCGAATCCGACCTGCGCCTGGGCGACTGGCGCGGCCTGGCCTTCGCGTCCAACGGCGATCTCTGGACGGCGGGCCGGTGGGCGGCGGGAGAGATCATCTACACGGCCGACAACTCGGTCTGGTTCAACCGCGGCGGGAATTCCTTCGCGCACGCGATGGGCGACCCCTACACGTACTGCGACGGCGGCCGGCCGGTGTTCTGCGTCCCGCAGGAGGGCGATTTCGTCAACCTGAGCGCAGTCACGGTCACCAAGGACCCGAAGACCGGCCAGGACAAGGTCTGGTTCTCCAGCGGCATCATCTACGGCGATGCGGCCGACGTGAACTACGGCGTGGCCGCGTTCCTCGCCCATCCGGGGGCGGGCGATCAGGTGTGGACGTACTTCGACCCGATCCGCGACATCGGCATGGCCGAGGAGAACGTCCGCGACATGCTCGCGCTGCCTGACGGGCGTCTGGTCCTCGCCGGACCGACGACCGGACTCACCATCTGGGACCCGGTGAAGAACACGCGCGTCTCGATCCGCGCCGGCGGCGGTATCCCGAGCGACGAGGTGCACCGGCTCGAGCTGGATACGATGGTCGACCCGCCCGCGCTGCACGTGGCGACGGCTGGCGGGGCGACCGTGCTGCGGCAGCTGCCAAAGTGAGGCGCTACAGGTCGACGGGTACGGCGTCGTCGTCGCCGTGCTCGTCGGCCGCTGCGGCGGCGGCCTCGACGCACACCTGCTTCAGCTCGGGCCGAGTCGCCCACCGGGCCAGTTCCGGCTCGTCGCACGGAACGTGGTTGTTGCCTTCGGAGCGGGCCTTTTTCAGCTCGACCACGGCGTCGGCGTACCGGTTTTGTTTGGCGGCCACTCGCGCCAGGTCGGCGTGCGCGATTCCGCGCGTGCGCGCTTCGTCCTCGCGGGTGGCCATCGCCACGCACTTCTCCAAGGCCTCACGCGCGAGCGGAAGCTTGTGGCCGCGGAAGTACAGGTAGCCGAGCCGCAGCGCCGCCAGCGGACGCGGGGGCTTGGCGTCCATCGCCTGCTTCAATAAGGGCTCGGCGCGCGGGTCGCGGCCGGCGTCGATGTAGCGCGAGGCGGTTTCGATCAACAGCTCCGGGTCGCCCGGGTTGAGCGACAGCGCCTTCTCCGACAGCTCGATCGCTTCGTCGGTCTGACCAAGTCGCGCCATCTCGCGCGCTTTCTTGGACATCGCCCACGTATGGGCGGGCGACCTTTGCAGGTACTGATCGAACAGCGCCAGCGCCTCCTTGTCTTCGCCGGCCTCGACGTGATCTTCCGCGAGATAGCCGAGGGCATGCAGGAAACCGGGCCGTTCGGCGACGGCGTTCTGGAGCACCTGCCGCCACCCCTGCGCGTCGCCCAGCTTCCGGGCAGCGAACGCTTCGGCCAGGGCCCCGAGCGGAACAAACCGGTTTTCTTGAGCTTTTTGCGCTTCGCGCCGCGCGTCGGCGAGCTTGCCGCGCACTGTCAGCGTGACCGCGAGCCCGGCGCGCGCGAGGCCGAACGCCGGGTCGAGCTTGACCGCTTCGCGGCACGACTTCTCGGCGACGG
>VBLM01000514.1 GCA_005879095.1 Deltaproteobacteria bacterium | reverse complement strand
CGCCGAAGAAGTGCGGGCAGAACGAGGACAAGAAGGTCATTCCTGTCGAAGCGATGGTCGCGAAGATCCGGGGCGCGGTCGCGGCGCGATCGAGCCCGGACGCGATGTACGTGATCGCGCGGACCGATTCGCTGGCGCCCGAAGGGATGAAGAAGGCGTTGAAACGCGGCGAGAAGTACCTGCACGCGGGCGCGGACGCGCTGTACGTCGAGGGGCTCTCGAGCGACGACGAGCTGCACGAGGTGGCGAAGGAATTCAAGGGCAAGGCGCTGGTCCAAACGATGATGGAGGGCGGCGGCGAGAGTCCCAGGCACTCGCCGCGCGAGTTCGGGGAGATGGGCTACGCGATGATTCTGTATCCGACCACCATCATCTTCCGCGCCGCCCGAGCGATGGAGCGGGCGGTTGCGGACTTGCGCGCGGGACGGCCGATGCCGGAGTCGGAGGCGACGAAGAAGGACGAGTTCGAGAAGCTGGTCGGCATCGAGTACTGGCGGAAGGTGGAGAGCGAGTACAAGCCGTAGAACGTGTACGTGGCACGTGCACCGGCACGTGTCACGGACACGTGGACGTGTACGTGACCGTGCACGTGACCGTGGATGTGGAGCGTTTCGCTGCCCTTTTGCCGGTGCTACCGCTCGTCGGGCGGCGGTTGCTCGCGAAACCGTCCATGAGTGCACTGGATTGCGCACGGATGAATGCGCGGCCCCCCGTGGTCGTGCAAATTCATTGGATGCGGCGCCTGTCGACGGCTCTCGTCCTGATTGCCTCGATGCTCGCCGATTGTGGAGGCGGCGGCAAAGGCACATTCGTGTATCGAGACCTCCAATGCTCCGGCCCGCTGCCGGACGGCAGCATCCCCACATGCCACGAGGTAGGTGACGGAGATTCCTATTTCGTCTGCGCGACGGACCGCGACTGCCCGAGGCAAGATCCCTATTGCAGGACGCTCGGACTGTTCAAAGGCGGAGATTACTCTTGCAATGGATTCGTCCTGATTTGCCGGGCAGTGAATCACGACGATTGCGCGCGCTGAACAAACACGCCGCACTTGTGAGCCAGCGGTCTGGAACGATCAAGCCCTACCGCGGTTCCCCGCGCGAGGCTGTCGTACTCGGACACGTGTGCGGCGGATTGCCCGGGTCGTCGTGACACAACTTTCTCGGCGGCTCCGGCACGGAGGCCGTCGACTGCGCCACCCCAGCGACCGCCATCAACGGAAGATCGACAGGCGCAAATCCGGTCAGAACCGGCTGGCCGTGGATGCACGCGACGGAGCTGACGACGCCGAGCAGCACTAGTTTGCGCACGGGCTTATTCTACCTATTCCTAATCTTCCGGAGGAGGCGGAGGCGGCGAGCTTGTCCCGGGACAAGTATGCGGCGGGTCGACGGTGGTGCCGTCGTCGCACCAGACCTGCGGCGGCGGTTGAGCCTCGGCGGCGATGATGGTCGCGATCACGATTGCGTCGACGATCGCTTCGGCGCCGCGGGCGGCTCCGCGGCCGTGGCCGCAGGCCGTCAATGCAACCGCTGCGATCGCGAGAAACCGCGCCATGCCGCGATTTGGTGCATCTCGCACGCCAAGCAGAGAAGGCCGTGATCTCGCTCACTTGGATGACGCGATGGGACGCGCCGTGCGACATTGTTGTCGTTGTCGCGCTGAAATCCGCGCAGACCTGCGGAGCCTCCGCAGGAGGCGGCTTAGCGCTGGGCACCGGGTTGGCACGCCGAATTGCGTAGGGTGTCCCCGGATTACGGCTTCTTGTCGACCGTGAACGCGCCCGTCTTCACGTCGTACACCAGCCGGAACATCGCGCCGTTCTGGCCCTTGAAATCGACGTGGTGCTCGAACACGGTCCTGGCTTCTTGAGGTAATCGCGGTTCCCCTCCTGCATGGCTTTCAAGGCCGCGAGGCCTGCCGGATCGCCGGTAAGATTCACGCTGCGACTCTAACAGAAGCGCGTTAGATTGCGCCCCCCATGCAACCCACCCGCCATCCTGACCGATTCGTCGATCGCCATCTCGGGCCGGACGCGCGCGACGTCGAGGAGATGCTCGCCACGCTGGGCGTGAGGAACCTCGACGAGCTGATCGACCGCACCGTGCCGGCGTCGATCCGGCTGCAGCGCGCGCTGGACCTGCCCGCGGGCCACTCCGAGTTCGGGCTGCTCCGGGAGGTCGAGGGCATCGCAGCGAAGAACCAGGTCTTCCGCAGCTACATCGGGATGGGTTACTCGGATACCGTCACGCCGCCGGTCATCCTGCGCAACGTGCTGGAGAATCCGGGCTGGTACACGCAGTACACGCCGTATCAGCCCGAGATCTCGCAGGGCCGGCTCGAGGCGCTGCTCAACTACCAGCAGATGATCGAGGACCTCACCGGGTTGCCGGTCGCGAACGCTTCGTTGCTCGACGAGAGCACCGCCGCCGCCGAAGCGATGACGATGTTTCACAACATCGCGCCGAACGGGAGCAACCTGTTCTACGTCGCGCCCGATTGCCACCCGCAGACCATCGAGGTGGTGCGGACGCGGGCGAAACCGTTCGGGATCGAGATCGTGACCTCGGTCGACAAACCCGTTTTTGGCGCGCTGCTCCAGTACCCGGCGACCGACGGCGCGGTGCGCGACCCGCGCGAATTCATCGAGAAGATCCACGCGCAGGGCGGCCTGGTCGTGATCGCGGCCGACGTGCTCGCGCTCGCTTTGTTGAAAGAGCCGGGCGCGCTCGGCGCCGACTGCGCGGTCGGGTCCTCGCAGCGATTCGGCGTCCCGCTCGGCTACGGCGGGCCGCACGCGGCCTATTTCGCGACCAGGAACGAGTACGTGCGGCACATGCCGGGGCGGATCATCGGCGTCTCGATCGACGCCCAGGGCCGCCGCGCGCTGCGGATGGCGCTGCAGACCCGCGAGCAGCACATCCGCCGCGAGAAGGCGACCTCCAACATCTGCACCGCGCAGGCGCTGCTGGCGATCATCGCCGCGATGTACGCCGTCTATCATGGGCTGCGCGGCATCCACGCCATCGCGCGGCATGTGCACGGTCTGACCGCGCAGCTCGCGCGCGGGCTGGCCCAACTCGGGTTCAAGCTGCGGAACGAAGAGTTTTTCGACACCGTCG
>VBLM01000518.1 GCA_005879095.1 Deltaproteobacteria bacterium | reverse complement strand
ACCTGGGACCCCGGAGGCCGCGATTTCATTGAAGAAGAATTGAATTGAATCAGCGATCTAAGCATATTCCTTGCCAGATTTAGACTCTGCGCGTATTGTGCGCCGAATTTTTTAAGGGAGCTGGCGATCATATGAATCTCGGGACCCCGAACAGCGGCTTCACCGTCTGGTTGACCGGCATGAGCGGCGCCGGTAAGTCGACGCTGGCCCAGGGGCTCGCCAACCGCCTGCGGCGGCTGGGGAAAATCGTTGAAGTCCTGGACGGCGAAGAAGTCGAGAAGATGCTCAGCATCGGCTCGGCCGGAACCAAGGACGAGCGCAACGCCGAAGCCCGCAAGCTGGCCTGGGTGTGCAAGCTGGTGACGCGTGGCGGCGGAATCATCCTGCAGTCGGCCATCGAGAGCCCGTACCGCGAGACGCGCGAAGAGGCGCGGCGGCAGATCGGCCGGTTCGCCGAGGTCTTCGTCGAGTGCCCGACCGAGACGCTGATCCACCGCGACCGCAGCGGCAAGTACAAGAAGGCGCTGGCGGGCGAGCTGAAGACGCTGGTCGGCATCACCGAGCCGTACGAGCCGCCGACGCATCCGGAAGTGGTCATCGACACCAGCACGCACAGCATCGACGAGTCGGTCGAGCACATCCTCGGCCAACTCGTCGCGCAGCGGCTGCTCGATCCATCGGTGGCGGCGATGAGAGGCCGTCCGCGCCTCCAGGTGCGGGCGAATCCGCCCAAGCCCAAGCCGGTTGCAGTGGCAAGGCCGGCAGTCGAGAAGAGGCCCCTGCCCAAGCCGCGGCTGGTCAAGATGCCGGTCCCGAAGAAGTCGTCGAAGCCGGCCAAGGCCCAGCGCCACGCTCCGTCGCGCAGCAAGGCGGCGGCACGGACCGCACGGGCCGAGCGTCCGCGGATGGCTGCGGGAAGCAAGCGCAAGCGCTAAAAGAAGGCAATGACGAAGCGCGAAGCAGTCGTGTCACGGCTGCGCGAGCTCGGTTCCGCGCTGGTCGCGTATTCGGGCGGCGTCGATTCATCGCTGCTGCTCGCGCTCGCGATCGAGGCGCTCGGCGAGAAGGCAGTGGCGTTTACGGCATTGTCTCCCGCGATCGCGCCCGATGAGCTCGAAGGCGCGCGCTCGCTGGCGAAAATTCTTGGCGTGCGACACGTCGAGAAGCGATCCGGCGAGCTCGAAGACCCGCGCTACGCGAAGAATCCGGTCAACCGTTGCTATTTCTGCAAGACCGAGCTCTACGGCCTGGCCGAAGCCGAGGCCAAGGCGCTGGGCCTTTCCTGGGTCGTCTCCGGAACAAACGCCGACGAGCTGGCCGACTACCGGCCCGGACTCAAGGCCGCCGACGAGCATCGCATCGTCCAGCCGCTCGCCGAGGCGGGTCTGACCAAGGCTGAAATTCGCGAGTTGAGTCGCGAGCTTGGGCTGCCGACTTGGAACAAGCCGCAGCAGCCGTGCCTCTCGTCGCGGATTCCGTACGGCACCGAGGTGACGGCCGAGCGGCTCGATCAGCTGGCGCGCAGCGAAATGGCGCTGCGGGCGCTCGGGCTGCGCGAATTCCGCGTCCGCTATCACGGCGAGATTGCGCGGATCGAGGTCGTCGAAGGCGAGCTCGCGAAGCTCGTTGAAGTGCGGCACCGGGCCGTCGAAGCTCTCAAGGCCGCTGGATTCAAGTTCGTTTCCGTCGACTTGGAGCCGTTTCGTTCAGGGCGTTTGAATGAGGCCGCCGGGCTCGTTCCGCTCAGGCGGTAGCCGCATCGGTCACTCTACCGGCTTCCGCCCGGGCGCCTGCCCCCGGTAGGATGTGTGCGTACATCCACGCCCGAGAATTTGCGGAGGTTGCCCCGAATGCAGTCCACCGAACTGTCCCGCCCGCGCACGAAGCGGGCCCGACTCGCCCTTGCCGCGGCGCTGGTCGCCGTGGGTTGCTCGGGCGGCTCCGGCGGCGGCTGCGGAAGCTCCTGCGGCGGCGCCTTCAAGACGAAGGACGACCAGGGCAAGCCGATCGTGTACACGGGCACCAAGCTGTCCAACGTCGCGCAGGTGCGGGTCACGAAGAGCGGCCTGGCGTTCCTCAACGCCGATCACCTGAACGACGTGATCTCGCAGTTGAACAACAACGCGGGCGGGCTCAAGATCGGCTGCATCGACGCGGGGCAGATCTTCAATGCCTGCGGCATCCTCGGCTTCATCGACATCACCAGGGTCCACCTGCTCGCGGGCGACGAGCAGCTCACCGGCGATCCGAAGAGGTGCACCGGTGATGCCGGCGACCCTGCGCACGGGATTCCGCCCACGCCTCAGGAGCCCGGCACACCGATCCACATCACGTTCAAGGACGTGTCCTGGGCGCTGGATCCGGCCAACAACGTCTTG
>VBLM01000080.1 GCA_005879095.1 Deltaproteobacteria bacterium | reverse complement strand
GGCATCTGGTTGCCGCCGAAGACGACGGCCACGTTCGGGCCCGGGTTGAGCAGCAGCGTCCCGAGCACCTTGCCGGAGGCGACCTTCTTCGCCGGCGCCGCGTCGGCGGCCGGCGCCTTCTTCGCGGGCTTCATCTGTTCCATCGCGGCCGCTGCTTGCTGCGCACCGTCGTCCCGGGGCGGCGCCGCCTTCTGCGCCTTCTTCGGCCTCGGGCTCTCCTCGGCGGGCGGCGGGCTGTTTTCCTGCGGCGTCGGATCGGGCGTGGGCGCGACCTGCGTCTGGTCGACCGGCACTGGCGAGGACTTCCTCTTCCGCGGCGTGCCCGAAGAGTCCTCGGCGAAGGCGAAGAGCAGGAGCGCGATGATGCCGCCGACCGCCACCAGGCCGCCGACGCCGAGCATGATCCACATGCCCTTGCTGCTCTTCCTGGTCTTCATCTCAGCGCGCTTGTCGGCGCGGGTACGGGTCTTGACGACGCTGTTCTCCGCCTCCTTCATCTTGACCAGCGCTTCCTGCTGCGCCGCTTCCGATTCCTCGGCGGTCATGATGTTGGTCGCACCCTGTTTGGCGGACGCGACGGCCGGCGCCTTGCGCGGCTGGGGCCGCTGCGGAGCAGTGCCGAGGAAGGCGGTGGCCCCCTCGGGCGGGTCTTCGAGGGTCTCGGCGGGCCGGGGCGCGGCCTTTCTCGGCGGCGGCGGCGGAAGCGCCTGGCCGGGCTTGAGCATGGCGGTGCCGCCCGGCACTTCGTCGTCGACCGCGTCGGTGTGGAGCATGGTCGGCGAGGGCGGAACCGCATCGTCGAGGCCTCCCATGTCGATCAGCGTGTCGCCGGCGCCCTGCGGCTTCCTCGCCGCAGCGGGAGGCGGCGGCCGCGGCGCAGGCCGGGCTTGCGGGGGCGGAGCGGCTTTCGACGGCGTGATCGCCGGCCGCCGCGCCGCGGCCTGCGGCAGCATCTGCGTACCGCCCTCGACCTCCGGCTGCGTGCTCACCGCCGCCGGCCTCGGCGCCGCGTGCGCCGGGGTCGGCTTGCTCGGCGTGCGCTTGGGGCCCATCCCGGTCAGCTTCATGCTGTCCGAGTCGATCAGCATCTTCTGCTCTTCCTCGACCTGCGCGCGGAAGATCCGCTGCATGAACTGAGCGACGCGCTCGGGCGGCCGCGGCAGGACCACGCGGCGCAGGTCGTCCATCATCTCGGAAGCGTCCGAGTAGCGCCGGTCGCGGTCCTTGGCCAGCGCCTTGGCGACGATCGGATCGAACGGCGCATACGACGGATCGATCTCCGAGGGCGGCGGCGGATCGTACCGCTGCACGGCTTCCAGCGTGAGGACGATGTTGTTCTTGTGGAAGGGGTTGATGCCGGTGAGCATCTCGTAGAGCGAGATCCCGATGGCGAAGATGTCGGACCGCTTGTCCAGCTTCTTCGCCATCGACTGCTCAGGGCTCATGTAGACGAACTTGCCCTTGATCATGCCGGCTTCGGTCTTGACGGTGCTCATCTCCGACTTGGCGATGCCGAAGTCGATGACCTTGACGTCGCCGGTGTAGGAGACGAGGACGTTCTGCGGATTCAGGTCGCGGTGGACGAGGTTGAGCGACCGCCCGGACATGTCGGTGAGGTTGTGGGCGTAGCTCGCACCATCGCAGATCATCTCGGCGATCAGCCGGCAGTGCTCGGCGTGCAGCTTTTCCTTCTTCTTGATCGCCACGTCGATCACGTCGCGCAGCGACTTGCCCGCCACGTACTCCATGGCGATGAAGTACGCCCCCGACTCCTCGCCGAGCTCGAAGACCTGGACCACGTTGCGGTGGTTCATCTGCGCCGCGAGCCGGGCCTCGCCGAGGAAGGCTTCGATGAACTCCTTGTTCTCGGTCAGGTGGGCGAGGATCTTCTTCACCACCAGAATCTTCTGGAAACCCGCCGGTCCCTGCTGCTTCGCGAGGTAGATCTCGCCCATGCCGCCAGCGGCAAGCTTCTTCATCAAGAAGTACTTGCCAAAAAGGGAGCCGACGTCGCTTTTCGCTGCTTCGGGCATGGACGATTCCACCAGTGCGTGACGGGTTTCGGGCGAGCGGAAGGGTAGCGTGCGTGCGAGACATGGGTCAAGGACATGCGGAAGGCGGAAATGTGCGACACTCGGCTGCATTCTCCCCTCCGCACGGCACAATGAAGCAGTGCGGCAGAGCCTTTTGACGCGTTGACGAGAGCGCCACCCGTTCAGTAACGTGCTCCGGCCCGCCTACATCAAGGATCGACAGACATGCCGTCGTTGCGCATCCTCAGCGGATCCCTGGAAAATCAGGAGATCGAACTCACTCCCGACGCGATGACCGTCGGCCGATCGTCGGCGTGCAACATCAAGATCGGCGACGCGGGCGTCTCGTCCAAGCATGCCAAGATCTGGTGCGAGGACGGCGAGTACTACCTGATGGACCTCGGGTCCACCAACGGGACCTTCGTCAACGACAAAGACGTCGACCGCGAGCGGCTCACCGACGGGGACGTGATCACTTTTGGCATGACCAAGGCGGCCTTCGTCGGCGACAAGCCGAAGCCGCGCGCCAATCCGGCCCGCGCGGCCGCTGCCTCACCCGGGCGCGCGCCGCAGCGTGGCGCCGCACCGGCTGCGCGCCCAGCGGGCCGTGGAGGCGCGGTCCCCGCGGTGGAAGAGACCGGCGAACAGGA
>VBLM01000516.1 GCA_005879095.1 Deltaproteobacteria bacterium | reverse complement strand
TGCTCCTGGCGCACGTCGCCGGGCACGCGGCCGCCCTTCCCGGGACGCGAGTCGGCGTCAGCGCCGTCATGCTCCACGGCCTCGGCGGCGAGTTGCTCGGAGAGGGCGAGACGACTCCGCTGCGCCGTTCGGTGATCGCGCTCTGCGGCGTTCTCGCTCAGCTCGCGCTCTTGACCGCCGCCCTGCTCGCCCGCGATGCGCTGCCGCCCGACCTGCACGACGCCTTCATCCGCCGCAACGGCATCATGCTGCTCCTGAACCTGATCCCGATGCGCCCCCTCGACGGCGCCCAGGCCTGGCGGGTCTTCCCGCGCCTGCGCGCCGCGATGCGCCGGGCGCAATTGAACGGACCGATCGTGGTGCGCGAAGTGCCGCCCTCGCGCGAGGTGAAGAAAGACGTCGCCGCGCTGCTCGACCAGATCCGCGACTCGACCAAAGTCCGCTAGGTCAGATCGAACCGCAGCTCGCCGAGCTTTTCCACGCTGCAGGCGACCTTGTCGCCGGCCTTGAGCCAGACCTGCTTGTCTTCCGGCATGCCGAGGATCACGCCGGAGGGCGTGCCCGTCGAGATCAGGTCGCCGGGGTTGAGCGTGAAGATCTGCGAGCAGTAGCTGATGATCTGCGCGCAGGTGAAGATCATGTCGCTGGTGCTCGAGTCCTGGCGCTGCTCGCCGTTGACGCGGCACTCGATGCGCAGGTTCTGCGGATCGGGAATCAGGGCGGCGCCGACCAGGTACGGGCCCACCGGCATGAAGCCGTCCGGGGTCTTGCCGATCATGAACTGCGAGGTCTTGCCGTCGCGGTACTGGAGGTCACGGGCGGAGAAGTCGTTGCCGGTCGCGTAGCCGAAGACGTGATCGAGCGCGTCTTTTTCGCTCACTTCGCGAGCGATCTTGCCGATGACCACCTGCAGCTCGACCTCGTAGTCGAACTGCTTCGCCACTTTCGCGGGCAGCGCGATGGCGCCGCCGTGCGCGTTGAGCGCGGTGTTGTACTTGTTGAAGAGGAGCGGGGCTTTGGGGATCGGGACGCCCCGCTCGATCGCGTGCTTGCGGTAGTTGTAACCGAGCATGATGATCTTCTGCGGGGCGAGAATGCAGGGCGCGAATTTCGCCTCGCTCTCGGCGATGAACGGGCCTTTCGCGGCCAGCGCCTTCTGCAGGCCGGCGAGGTTCTTGCCGGCGATCACCTCGTCGGTGCTGATCGGGACGTTCTTCGCGGCTCTCGAGACGTCGAGGATCTTGTCGCCGATCTTCACGCCGAGCCCGGTCTTCAAGTTACAGAGCATCAGCGAGCGCGGGTCGGTGGAACCCGCTGCCTGCGCCTCGCCGGGCTCGACGAGCCTGCTCGCGATTGCCGCCGCGCCGATCGTCTTGAGCAACGTTCGCCTCGTCGGAGCCATGTTTCGACCTCCTTTTCAGTATCCGAGCTGCTGCTGGCGCGGTTTGCCGTACTTGTCGGGCGGGAACGCCGGGGGCTGGCGGTCGCCGGCGACGGTCAGCGCGAGCTTGGCGCCGTCGCGAGGGACGGTCAGCTTCTGGCGGGTCGGCTGCGAGGCGTTTTCGTGCCACGCCTCGACATCATAATCGCCTGGCGCGACGCCCTTGATGGAAAAGGCGCCGGTCGCGTCGGCCTGCGCAAAGTACGGCGTGTCCACCACGACCACGTAACCGATCATGCTCGAATGAATGTTGCAGAGCAGCTGCACCACGCCCGGCTTGTCGAATACTTCCTCTTTCTCGCCGCCCGCGCCGTAGAGGCCGGTATCGAAGCGCGGCGAGAGCGAGAAGACGTTGTGGTTGATCGGGTCCTCGTTGCGGAACACGACCGAGCTTCCCAGAGACACCGCCAGCACCCGCGGCACGAAGGCCTTTCCGCGCTGCAGCACGACTTTTTTTGCGGTCGTGATCTTTGGCATCGGGCCATCCGTCCGTCTCAGCGTGATCACCGCGCCGCCGGGTCCGGCCTGCCCTCCGCCGCTGACGGTCCCTTCGACGCTCACGCCTTCCGCTTCCGAGGTGCGCCGGCGCGGTGGAGGCCGCTCTTCGGTCGCGCGCGAGACGCGATCCGGCGGCGGCGGCGGGACGTCGCCAGCCTTGCCGCCCGCCTTCTTGCGCGCCTCTTCCGCAAACGGCCGCACCACCTTGTCGATCTCCGGATCGAGCCCCGGCACCGACAACAGCGACTCCCACTTCCCCGCCGCGGTGGCGAAGTCGCGCTCGTCCCACGCCAGCTTTCCCGAGGCGAGCAGGTTGAAGATCAGGTACTGCCGCTCCGCCTCGTTCTTGAACTGCAAGTCCTGCGGCGTGCGCACCGCGAGAGGGAGCGGCATCTCGGTTCCGAGCCAGTCGTGCTTTCCGGAGGCGGCCAGGAGGAGCGCAAGGAGCAGCTTCATGCGTTCACCATGTGTAGATGAGTGAGGACGTGACCACGTCGTTGTCTACGTTCGGCGCGCCGGCGAGCTCGCGGTTGATCAGGTATTCGCCTTTGAGGGCGAGGTTGTCCCAGACGTCTACGCGCGCGCCGGCCGTGAGGCGATCGACGGTGATCGGGACGAACCCTTCGAACTGCGCGTGGCGGCGGTCGTAGCGGCCGTAGATCGCGATGCGGCGGAGCGCGCCGGAGAAATCGAATCCGAGCGCGAGCTGCCCGTAGCCGCCGCGCACGTCGAACTTCGAGACCACGGTGTGCGTGCCGAGCCCGTTCACTTTGTCACCGGCGCCTTCATCCTGGGTCAGGCCGATCAGCTCGCCGCGCAGCTCGAGAGGCCCGAAGACGAGGCGCCCGTCGAGGCCGAGCGCTTTCTGCCGCACGCCCGGCGCCGACTGGTCGTTGCGCGGGCCGTCGAGTGCGGAGGCGCCGACCTTCAATTCGATCGACGGCAGGTTCACCTCGATGCCGAAGCGTCCGGAGAACGAAGGCGTCCCCGTCAACGACGCGTTCTGCGGCGCGAGCGGCTCGATCAGCGTGCCTCCGTTGGTGGCGGCGACATTCACCGACACCGCGGTCCAGAGCGGCGCGATCTGGATCCGGTAGAACGCTTTCGCCCCCAGTGACTGCCCGGTCGTGTAGCGCGCGATCAAAGACGGCGTCACGCCCGTGCGCAGGTTGGCCTCGTTCTCCAGGTACTCGATGCCGAACACCGAGTCGAACTTGCCCAACGAGAGCGCGAATTCCTGCGAGGCGAACGGAATCACGCGCGCGAAGGCCTGTTCGGCCAACACCCGCGTCGACTCGCCGTCGGCAGAAAAGCGCGGCAGGAACTGCAGGCGGGTGAAGAGCATCAACGGCGCGGTCGCCGGCGAGTAGCGGAAGTCGACGTCGACGGTGTTGACCAGGAACGACGGATGCCCGCCGATGCCCATCGAGTGCGGCAGAAACCCGTTGGTGAACCGGCCCCCCGAATCGGTGGAGGCCACCTCGCCGCGCGAATTGACCGCCGGCGCAAACGTGTCGACGCCGTAGTCCGCCGGAATGCGTGTATCGCCCGACGCGAAGCTGGTGCCGTTGCCGGCCGCCTTGGCCCAGCCGAGATCGACGTAACCGGTGATGTGCAGCGCCGGCTCGGACCCCGGCGGCGGCGTATAGCCGTCGGCCTGCGCGAGCAGGATGGCGAGCACGGCGGCGATCATCGGAAGGGAACCGGCTTGCCGTTGAACTCGATCAGCGGACAGGTGACCAGCCGGCCCGTCCTCGTCACTCGCCACTCGACGACCTGCGATTCGATCTGGTTCTGTGAATCGAGCCAGGTGCACTTCGAAGGATCGGCAGCGAGGCAGGTCTTTCCATCGACCGCGACGCGGAGGATGAAATCGTCGCCGAGCGAGGACGCGGGCACCGGCGCGGTGAACCCCATGGCGCGGACCTTGTCCCGCAGCGCCGGCAGATTTGCCGGCACATAGACGTCGGCCGCCACCGGCAGGAGCACGTCGTGCACCCGCCAGAGCGCGCCGAACTCGGGAATCCCGCCGATCACGCCGGTGCAGGTCCCGCTTCCGTTGCAGCGCGGGCTGTGCGGCGGGCCGGTTCCACCGACCTTCGGCAGATCGACCTCCACCGGAAAGCCGTTGGCGTCGGGCAGGGCGAAAGCGTAGAGCGGGGTCTCGTCGACCACCAGCGTCACCGGATCGAAGGTGAAGCGCTGGGCGTTGCCCAGGTCGATGAACGACACGTCGTTGCCCGCGGCGTACGCGGAGGCGCTCTTCGGCGCGGTGACCGGATCGCCGTTGAGCGGCCGCAGCGGAGCGCCGTCGCCCTGCTGGATCGCGCCCAGCAGCGTCTGGTCGCGCGTGATGGCGCAGAACTTTCCCGAATTCGGCGACAGCGGCACGTGCGCGTCGAGAACGTCGCGGGCGTCGCGGAACTCGGGCGCGCCGCTCGGGTGCGAATAGAGAAAGACCTGCCAGTAGGGGCTGTAGAAACGGCTCGAGGCGTCGATGGCGAAAATGGCCTGGTTCTGCCGGGTGATGTCCACGTAGAGGGGCTGGGCCCAGACGACGTCGAAATTGTCCCATGTCTCGGTGGTCATGTACGCGGCGGGCTTGCCTTCGCTGAACGCCGGAAAGATGGTCAGCCCGCGCTGCGAGGTCTGCTGCAGGCCCGTCTTCGCGCCCACCGCCGGATAGGGCGACTGCAGCAGCGCCAGAGTGCCGCCCGGCTCGACGATGGCAGGATCGTGCCGGCGCTCGAGCGTATCGATGGTCGAGAGCGTCCACGGATCCGGAGCGGGCGGCGCCGCGCAGGCGGCGGCGAGCAGTGCGGCAGCGGCGGCGATGCCCCCTCTTCCGTTCATCAAGCCTCTCCGGGCTGCGCGAACCTCTTCGTCGATTGTACCGCGGTGGCTCCGGAATCGCCTTCGGCAGCGGGCGCCGCGCCTGCTGCGGCTGCGGACGCGAAATGCGCTTCTTCGGACTTGATGTCCTCCCCGAAGAGCCGCTCCATGGTTCGCGCCAGCGCGTCGTGCGCGCCGGCGATGAACGGGGCCAGCGCCTGGGCGAACTCGGCAGCGGTCTGGTACCGGTCGGCGGGGTTCGACTGCAGCGCGCGCTCGAGGACGCGCTGCGCCTCCTTGGGCAGGCCTTTCAGGTTCGCCAGCTCCCTCTCGCCCGGACCCTGCGCGGCCTTGACCAGGAGGTTGTACGCCGTGTCCGCGGTATACAAAGCGTCGCCGGAGAGCGCGTAGTAGATGACGAGGCCGATGGCGAAGAGGTCGCTGCGGCTGTCGACTGGATCGCCCCGCGCCTGCTCCGGCGACATGAAGCGGACGTTGCCCTTGACCATGCCGAACTGCGTCTGCGTGATGCGGTTGGCGGCCTTGGCGATGCCGAAGTCGAACAGCTTCACCTCGCCGCGCGCGCTGACCAGGATGTTGTTGGGCGAGACGTCGCGGTGGACGAGGTTCATCGGCTTGCCGTCGTTGCCGGTCTTGGTGTGCGCGTAGTCGAGCGCTTTCAGCGTCTCGTGCGCGACGTAGAAGACCTGGTTCAGCGGCAGCGGTTTCTGCTCGTTTTCCAGCGAGCGCCGGTTCACGCGGCCGAGATTGCGGCCGAGGATGTACTCCTGGGCCATGAAGTACTCGTCGCCCTCCTTGCCGAAGTCGAAGACGGGGACGATGTTGGTGTGGACGAGCGAGGCGGCGAGGTTGGCCTCGTCGATGAACGCCGAGACGACGTCCTTGTTGCTCGACATTTCCTTACGCAGCCGTTTGACCACGGACGTCCGGCGGAAGCCTTCGGCGCCGTAGGTGACTGCGGTATCGACCTCGGCCATACCGCCTTCGCCCAGACGGTCGAGCAGCAGGTAACGGCCGAACATGTTCGCGTTTGGCTTGGGCTGCGCCTGCCGGATGGCGATGGCGCCTTCGGGGTCGTCCTCCTC
>VBLM01000512.1 GCA_005879095.1 Deltaproteobacteria bacterium | reverse complement strand
CGAGTTACATGCGGGCAAGAAGGTGCGCTCCGGTTGGACCCGGCGCCACAGACTGCCAGTGAAGGATGAACTCGACTCTTCAACGTGGGAATCGATCGGCGCATTTGACAAGCCTCGAATGAGCCTTACGTTGTTGAGGCAGTCACCCCGCCCACAATTGGGTCTCGTTCGGCTGGAGTACCTCATGGTCTCGCTGCGAAGCACCCGTCTGTTCTGCGCCTTCGTCATCAGTTTCCTCCTCGCGGCGTGCGGCAGCGACTCGAACCCGAACCCGGGGAACGGCATCGGCGCCGGCGCGGCCCCGACCATTACTTCGACGATTCCTTCCAACAACGGCGCCGGCGTCGCGGTCAACGTGAAGATCGCGGCGACCTTCAGCGCGCAGATGGATCCGGGCACCATCACCGCGACGACGTTCACCGTGAAGCAGGGCGCCGCGGCGGTGTCAGGGACCGTCGCTTACTCGGGCTCCACGGCGACGTTCACGCCGTCGACCAATCTCGGCACCGGCGCCGGCTTCACGGCGACCATCTCGACGGGCGCAAAGGACATGGCCGGCAACGCTCTTGCCGCCCCTTATGGTTGGGCCTTCGCGACCGGCACGACGAGCTCGTTCGGCCCCCCGGCCGTGAGCCTGGGGACGGCAGGCAATCATGTGGTCCTCGCCAAGACGGCGATCTCGAGCGTTCCTTCCTCGGGCTTGACCGGGAACATCGGCCTCAGTCCGGCGGCAGCGAGCTTCGTCACCGGATTCTCGCTCGTCGCCGATTCGACCAACGTGTTCTCCAACTCGACGCAGGTCGTCGGCAAGGTCTACGCCGCCAACTACGCGGTGCCCACTCCGAGCAACCTCACCACCGCGATCAGCAACATGGAGAGCGCATATACCGACGCCGCCGGACGGCCCACGCCCGACTTCCTCGAGCTGGGCACCGGGAACATCGGCGGCAAGACGCTGGCGCCTGGGCTCTACAAGTGGACCAGCACCGTCACCATCCCGTCCGGCGTGACCATCGCGGGCGGGGCCAACGACGTCTGGATCTTCCAGACCAGCGGCGACCTCTCGATGAGCGCGGCCACCAGCGTGACGCTCAGCGGCGGCGCGCAAGCGAAGAACATCTTCTGGCAGGTGGCCGGCCAGGCGACACTCGGGGCGAACTCGCACTTCGAAGGAGTCATCCTCTCCAAGACGGCGATCACGCTGCAGACCGGCGCCACCATGAACGGCCGCGTCCTGGCCCAGACTCAGGTCGCGCTGCAGCAGGCGACCATCACCGAGCCGGCGCTTTAGCCGAATGCGCCCTCAATCGGACTCATCGGCCGAGCCTGCGGCGCGCGGGTCGAGCGCGCGCAGTCGCGCCGCCAGGCTGCGGACCTGGACCTGCAGCTCGTCCGAGAGCGGGCGCGAGAGCACCGTGCGGATCTCGCGATCGACGTCGATGAGCTTCTCCGCCGAGGCGAACGGCGTCTCGCCCTTGCGGTAGCGCACGCGCGTGTCCCCGAGCAGATCGCCCAATGACGCGATCTCGCGCTTCAGCTCCGATTCGACGAACATCAAACCTCCTTCATCGGCGGCGCCGCCACATGCGCGCCCACCACGCGACCTCGGGGACTTCCTGCTTGAACGGCCAGCGCGAGAGCGAAATCGCGCGCCGCCGCAGGCTGGCGTCCGTTTCGCCCCACGCGCGCCGCGCGCCGACCAGCAGCGCCAGCCGCTCGGCGGACTTGTCTTCCGAGCCCGAAGTCCGCTGCAACACCAGAAATACGATGAGCGCGATGCACGCGAGCGCCGGCAGCCAGATGTTCACGAGACCTCCACAGGGAGTGTCACCACCCCGGCCCTGCAGCGCACCCTTTCCGGCGAAGATAGTTTGCAGAAGGGAGAGCTTCGCCGGAAATCGCCTTCAAGGCGGAGACCGCGGCAGTTCCATCGTGAACGTCGCACCCTGATCTTCGCCCGGGCTTTCCGCGCGGATGCTCCCGCCGTGCAGCTCGATCAGGTGCTTCGCGATCGCCAGACCGAATCCCTCCTGGATGCGTCGCTCGGGTCCGAGGCCTTCGAAGAGATGCGGCAGGCGGTCGGGCTCGAACCCTCTTCCGCTGTCGATCACCTGGATCCGCACGCCTGCGCCCGCCGGCTCGAGCTTGACCTGGATGCTCCCGCCGTCGGGTGTGGACCTGAACGCGTTCGAGAGCAAGATGGCGAGAACCTCCTCGAGCCGGCCGGCATCGGCCATCAGCGCCGGGACCGCGGGGTCGAGAGCGGCTTCGAGCCGGATCGACCGCTCTTTCGCCAGCGGCCCCACGCCCTCGAGGGCGGCCTCGATCAACTCCGCCGGCAGGACGCTGAGGAGCTCGAGCCGGATCGCCTCGACCGGGATGGCGGAGAGGCCGATCAGGTCGCCCACCAGGCGGTCTCGCGTCCGGACCTTGCGCTCGATGATCTCCACCGCGCGGGCCCTCTCGGACGCGGCCAGGTCCGGCGAGCCCAGCAGCCGGACCCAGGCCATCGCGGCCGCGAGCGGCGTCCTCAGTTGATTGGCGATCAGGCTCACCAGCTCGTTCTTCGCCCGCAGCGAGGACTCGGCGGCGCGCCGCGCGTCCTCCAACTCGGGGGACTCTCCGATCTCCTCGGCGCGGGCACGCAGCATCATCAGATATGCGGCGAGCTGCGCGGCCACCAGCGAGAGGACGCGCAGGTGCCGCTTGTCGTAGTGCCCGTCGCTCCGGCGGACGAAGAGGACGCCGATCACCTCGTCGAGGCCGATCAGCGGCACCGCCAGATGTGCGCCCCACATGATCCGGGGCGTCTCCAGTTCCAGGGCGCGCTCCTCCAGCATCTGCCCGTGCAGCTTGACCAGCGCGACGGTGAGCCCATTCTTCTCCTCGGGCGGCAGCGCCGGCAGCGCCGTCAGCCGCGGATCTGCTCCCGGCTCCGCCTCGAGGAGCGCGCACTGCTGGTACGGCACCAGCTTGCCGAGCAGCTCGATGGCGCCGGCCACGCGCGCCTCCGCTCCCTCGGAAGACTCGAGCACCTGCGCGATGTCGCACAGCGTCCGGCCCACCATCTCGCTATCGGCCTCGGGCCGCCGTGGGGTCATCATTCCTTCGCTTTCCCCAGCGGCGTGGGCAGGCCGGTCAGGACGCCGCGCAGCCCCTTGAACGGGTCGCCGACCTCGATGCCGGTCGCGGTGAAGTTCATCCTCCGTACGTCGGTCGCGTGCCGGACGCCGCGCGCCTTGAGCACCGAGATGCCGCGCTCGAGGTTCCCTTCCAGCTCCACATACTTGAGCTGGATGACGTTGTCGGCGGCGAACGAGATCCCGTAGCCGGAGAGCTGGGCGGAGCCGAGCAGGTCGGCGATGTCCATGTTCAGGTTGAGCGTGACCGACTGGGCGCGGAAGTGCTTGGTCATGGCGTAGACCAGCTCCTTGAAGCGCCGCTCGGAAGGAACGCCGAGCTCCATGCTGGTCAGGCTGTCGAGCACCGCGCGCTTGGCTCCGACCTTCTCGACCAGCTGCCGGGCCCGATCGAGAAAGGCGTCGGTGGAGAGCTCGACCGGCGAGACGTAGTGAATCGAAAGGAGTCCACTCCGCTCCATCTCCTCCAGATTCCAGCCGAAGCCCTGGGCGATCCCGCGAAGCTGATCGGTCGTCTCCTCCAGCGTGAAGTGGATGCCCGGCTCCCCGCGCTTCACCCC
>VBLM01000076.1 GCA_005879095.1 Deltaproteobacteria bacterium | reverse complement strand
GCTCATTCTTCTGCTGATCGCCGGGTGCAAGCGCACCGAGGACCAGGCTGCGCGCGAGCGCATTTTCTCGCCCGAGCAGCCGGTCGGGGCGGCGGCGGAGGCGCGCGAGCCGATCGATGCGCGCAAGCTGGAGGGCGACGCCAAGCTGGCGCAGCGCGTGCTGCACATGACCCAGTCGGAGATCGAGCAGCGGCTGGGATCGCACAAGGCCCAGCAGCGGCTGCAGTTCGCCTGGTTCCGCGGTCCGGGATTGCCGGACGGTGGCTCCGAAGTGTCGCTCTCGGAGGAGACGACGCTGCAGCAGGCGACCGCCGGCGACTTCTCGGTCAGGCTGGTGAACGACCACAACCAGGGGCTGGAGCTGGTGTGGAAAGGTGGGGAAGTGTTCGTCAAGAGCCTCTACGGACCCTTCCATAGGCGGCGCACCGACCGGACCGACGCGCAGCGCGTCCGCGAGCAGGCGCTGTCGGGCCTGGCGACGTTCGATCGGCTGGCGCGAGGCCTCAAGTTGAAGCTGGCCGGTGAGACCGTCGCCGAAGGCCGGCGCGTCGTGCGCTACACGGTGACCGGCTGGGGCGCGCGGGCGGCGCAGACGGAGAAGAGCGATCTCCCGGCGCTTCTGTATCCCGAGGGCAAGCCCGATCCGGACACCTCGCGCCGGCTCGAGCTGTGGGAGAAAGAGGAGCCGGCCGACGTCTCCGGCACGCTGGTGGTCGATGCCGAGACGGGCGTTCCGCTGGCCTGCGATCTGGAGGGCGACTTCAAGGTGGCGCCCTCGACCACGTCGGCGCCGGCGGCGGAGCTGGACCTGCACACGGTCCTGGTGACGACCGCGGTGGGGAAGGACCCGGGCATCAAGGCGCCGCAGGCCGAGCCGGAGCCGAGCGTGCCGCATGCGGTCAAGGATCCGCTGCGGTTCCTCGGCAAGGAGCCCGGGGCGGGTCCGGCGGAGGAGCCGGAAGAGACCGAGGAAGAGGAAGAAACGCCGGCTCCCGTCGAGAAGACCGAGAAGCCGGAAAAGCCAGCCCCCAAGCCGAAATAGCCGATTCCGGAAGAAAATTTGATCTGTTGGGAAGGGAGGGTAGTCTGCATGGCGAGGCCGCGACGACCCGGGAGAGGTGACCCTGACATGAGCAACAAGTCCTCTTCGACCATCACCAGCACCGAGGTGCGGGAGCTCCTTCGAACCGCCGCCAAGCAGCTCAGCGCGCGCGAAGAGAAGACGCTGCGCATGCGGTCGGGCGCGGGCCTGGGCAAGACCGAGCCGCTGCCGCGGCGCGGGCAGGACAATCCGGAGGCGCGGGCGGAGCTGCTCGCGCTGGAGGTCGAGCTGAAGCAGAAGCTCGCGGCGCGGACGGCGCCGGCCTCTTCGACGAAACCGGCCGTGCGCGGGAAAGAGAAGGACAAGATCATCCGCGCGCTGCGCAGACTGAAGTAGTGCTTTTCGCGCTGCTCCTTGCGGCGCAGACCTACGGGCCGCAGCACCTGCCAAAAGTCGCGGAGGCGGATGACCCGCTGGTCGATGCGGCGCCGGTCGTGCCCGGGTTGATCGTGCAGCTCGCGTATGCGACGGCCGACAACGTCGCGGGTCGCGCGCTGCTTCCGCCGGATGCTCGATGTCTCTTGCGCCGGAGCGTGGCCGAACGGCTCGCGCTGGCTGCACGGGCGCTGCGCAAGCAGGGACTGCGGCTGATCGCGCGCGATTGCACGCGCTCGGCCGAGACGCAGCGGGCGCTCTGGAAGGCGCATCCGCAACCGGGGTCGGTGGCCGATCCGGTCCGCGGGAGCCTGCACGAACGAGGCGTGGCGGTCGATCTCGGGCTCGCGGACCTGTCGGGCGCGCCCGTCGCGGTGCCGACGAAGTTCGACGAGTTCGGGCCGCAGGCCGCGGCCGGCGCGCCGCTGCCGGACGGTCCGGCAAAGGCTCACCGCGACGCGCTCGAAGCGGCGATGCATGCGGCGGGCTTTCGAGTGAACCCCAAAGAGTGGTGGCACTACAGTCGGCTCTACGGATGGCGATGGCCGGTGGCTAAATAAAGACGATCAGTCAGCTCGCCCTCTGTTGCACCGGCTGTTGAGAGCAGGGGCAGGCGCCGTCGTGGTCGCTTTCGGGGACGGCGGACCAGCGATTTTCGACGAGTTGGAGCAGCGCGGACATCTCCGGTCTGGTCGTGACGAGCTGCAGGCCGGCTTCGCGGACGCCCGCCCATGCCAGTCGGGCCCTCGCGCGCACCGGGCCGAGCTTGGGGTTGGGCGAGAGCATCGTCAGATCGAGCTCGTCGCCGGCGACGCCCAGCTCCATCGAGCCGGCCGCGAGCCGGAGTCCGCCGGCGCTGACGTCGAGGGCGCGGCAGAGCCACGGGTCTGTCCCTCGCGGACGCACCTCGACGAAGAGGTCGCAGGCCATGCGCGTCTGCTCGCGGCGCGGCCCGGCCGGCCCCGCCATCCAGCGGGCAGTCGTGCGCGCGGAGGGCACGTCGAGCCAGGCGCCTTCCGAAGACCGCGCACGGACGTTCCCGTGAAGCAGCAGCGTGTCGCCGCCGTCGGGGAACGTGATCTCGACGATCGCGCGGGAGACCGGTTCGCCCGGCACCGGTGGCGGCACGAAGAAGCCCTTGCCGAGACGAAGATGGCGATAGAGGTCGATCACCGAGGCGAAGCGGTACCGCACGAGCCAGCCCGTGTCCGGAACCGGATAGATGGCGGTGCGCCGAGCCACGACTCCATATGCAGCAAGCCGCTCGCCAAAGATTCAAGTCATTGATCTATCGAATGATTCTAAACACCTACACGAGGCTGATTCGGTAAACTTTCCTCAGTCCGTGACACGACGGCCGGTATGGCTTACCGGCAGGACTCGATGAGCTCGTCCACCAGAGCGTCGATTCCGGCCGGGCTGCCCATCTCCGCCCACAGGTCGGCCGCGGTCGGTCGTCCGCCCCGTCCCCACAGGGCGTTGAGCGAAGTCGCGGTGCGCGGGTTGCGCCACCAGTCCTCGTCGTAGCGGTCGCGCAGGAAAAGGCGCAGGCGCGCGGCGAGCGCCCTGCCGGCGAGCTCGAAAGCGGGTTCGCCGAAGGGATCGAGATCGGCCAGGGCGAGTCCGGCGGGCAGATCGGCGCCGGTGGCTCGCGCATGGAGCTCGCGATGCGCCGCAGCCGCCCGGGTGCCGAGGCCGAGGTCGTGCGCCTGCTGCGAAGCCAGCGCGCGGGCGGCGGCGAGGCGCGCGTCGAAGACGCCGGCGATGGCAATCGCGCGCTCGTCGTCGCGGGACAGCTCGGCCTTGGCGCAGCGGCGCAGGAACTCGGGCTCGTGGAGCAGTCCTTCGAGGAGGGCGGCGCAGGCGTGGACGACGGCGGGATCGCCCAGCCACAGATCCTCGGGCGGCGCATCTCCGGGAGGGCCGGCCCGGAGCTGGGCCACGCCGATTGCGGCGAGGAACCGGCCCAACGCGCGCGGACCCTCTTCCGGAAGGAAGGTGAGGCCGACTTCCCACGGCGGATCGATCGGTTCCGCTCGCGCGCCCGGCCACTTCAGCGGGCGGTCGTCTTCGTCGAGCTAGATCGCGCCGTCGGCGCCGAGATCGAACCGCAGCATTTCGGCCCAGCGGCGGACGGTGCGCAGCAGCTCGCCGCGAGGGAACGCGCTCGCGCAGCGTGGGGACCAGAGCAAGTGGAGGACGTCGTGCCGCTCGGCGCCGCCGCGCACGCCGGTGTGCCGCTCGAGGAGCCAGCCGCCCAGGTCCTGGACGAGGGCGTCGGTACCGTCGAGGAGACCCGAGGTGTACGCTTGGTACACCTCGGCGGGGACCAGGCCTGCCTCGGCCAGCGCGGATTGAGCGGCTTCCCATACGGCGCTGCGTGCCCCGTCGAAGGGTTGGAGCGCGGCCGAGATCGCTGCCTCCATCTCGGCCCGCTTGTCGCGCGCACGGATGAAACGCAGCTCCCGGAAAGCGGCCACGGGCGGCATTGCGCCGTGGAGGCCCGCGTCGCCGGGCGGCCGGACCAGCGGGCGGGAAAACGAGTCGAACAGCTCCTGTGCCGCGCCCGGCTCCAGCGACAGCGCGCGCGCCCGCACGAGTAAGTCGCGCAACGCGGTCAGCCGCGCCACACGCGCCGGCCGCCGCGGGTCTTCCGCTTTGGCATTCCCGAGCGCCTCGCGCGCTTGCGCAACTCCGTCGGCGCTCGCCGCCAGCCGATGGGCTTTCAGCAGCGCGGCGAACGTAGTCGCCGGCGCGAGCCCCGCGGAGCGCCGGTACCGCGCGAGGGCCAGCCCTTCGGCCAGTCCCCGCGCGTCCTCGCGCAAATCCGCCAGCTCGCGCAGCACGCGAGGTACTTACTTGATCAGGCGCGCCTCGCAAGCCCGGTAGTCGAGGTTCTTGAAATACGCGTCGATGTACTTCGCCCGCTCGGTCACCTTGTAGTCGGGGACCCAGGCGTGCTCCCAGCAGTCCATCACCACGATCGGCTTGAACCCCGGCGGATGGCCGTCGTTGTGCATGTCGATCCAGTGGTTGGAGATCGAGCGCGTCTCCGGGTTCTGGTAGCAGATGGCCCAGCCCACGCCGCGCATCGCCGCGATGGCCTTGAAGTCCTCCAGCCACGCGTCGACTGTGCCGAAGGCCTGAACCATCGCGATCCCGAGCGGTCCAGCCTTGTTGAGCGGATCCGGCTCCGGCGCCAGGTTCGAGAAGTACAGCTCGTGCAGGATCATCCCGCAGTACTCGAACCCGAGCCGGCGCGTCATCTCGGCGAACGCGGGGTTCGTGCCCTTGGCTTTCCCCTCCTTGAGCAGGCCTTCGAGCTGCCCGTTGAGCTCGTTCGTGTTCTTGACGTAGCCCTCGTAGAGCTTCAGGTGGTCCTGCAGCAGGCCGTCCGAGATACCGGAAAGCCCCTTCAGCCGCGGAAACTGCTTCGGTTCGTAGCGCTTCATGGACGCCTCCGAGCTGAAAAGCTGGCACCCGTGCGGCCGAATCGGTAGTGTGCGCGCCGCAAACCGCTCTGGAGGGTGGATGGACCCGACCGTGTCCGAATGGGTGAACCTGATCTTCCGCTGGATCCACGTGCTGGCCGGCGTGATGTGGATCGGCCATCTCTGGTTCTTCAACTTCGTCAACGCCCAGGTCGCGAAGACCTATACGCCGGAAGGCAAGAAGCAGGTGCTGCCGGAGCTGATGCCCCGCGCGCTCTACTGGTTCCGCTGGGGCGCGGCGTACACCTGGGTTTCGGGCCTCTTGCTCATCGGCATCGTCTACATGGCCGGCAACGCGATGGGCAACGACCGGATGTCGAGCAACGCCTCGGGCGGGATCGGCATCGTGCTGGCGCTGGTCGCTTTCTTCGTCTACGACGTGCTCTGGAAGCAGTTGAAGAACGAGACGGCGGCGGTGGTGGTCAGCTTCGTGCTCTTCGCCATCCTCGTCTTCGCCGAGTCGCGCTTCATGGGCGGGCGGGCGGTCTACCTCTTCGCCGGCGCCACCTTCGGCACGGTGATGATGATCAACGTCTGGATGCGGATCTGGCCCAACCAGCGGAAGATCATCGCCGGCGTGAAAGGGACCGCGCCCGCTCCCGACGCGGCCGTGCCGGCGGTCGCCGGCCTGCGCAGCAAGCACAACACGTACATGAGCGTGCCGCTGATGTTTTTCATGGTGTCCAACCACTTGTTGGGGCGTGACCAAGTTCCTCTATTCGAAATCCGCCACCCCTGCGCCTGCGCAGTTCTGAAAGAGCCATGCAGACCGTGAACCTGATCGCCGACGCGCGGTACACCGACGACAAGCCGAACGTGCTGCACGCGGTGAAGACCGATCAGCTGCTCGTCGACGGGGTGTACCTGAAGCCGGGGCAGAAGACGGGCTGGCACAAGCACCCCGACGCTGACCGCGCCTACATCTGCGTACAGGGAGACGGCGTGCTGGTGCTGGAGACGGTTTCGGCCGGCAACGAGCTGCGGATCCCGCTCGGGCCGGGCGCGGTGGCCCTGGCTCCGCGCGGGGTCTTCTACGACTTGATCGCGGGGCCGCAGGGCATGGTCTGCTCGGCGCTGTCGAAGTTCCCGGTGCGGGTGGTTGAAAAGGGTTGAGAAGCTGCGGCTGGTCGCCGAAGGCGATTCGACGTTGGCCCGCGTGATCTCCGCGGGCGCCGGTCGCGCGATCCGGATGCGCAGGTGCGTCCAGGCGACCGGATCGACGTCTCGCTGCAGGCTCCGGGCGCGCCGGCGCTCACGCGTGCACAGCTGTTACACCTCGACAAGTCGGTGATCGCAGTCGACAAACCGGCCGGCGTGTCGGCGCAGGAAGATCTCGCCGGCGGGCCGGCGCTGCCGCAGCTCTGCAGCGCGCTTCTCGCCGCGCTGGGCGAACGAGAGACACAGGCGCTGCTCGTGCACCGGCTCGACAAAGGCACGACCGGCGTGTGCGTCCTCGCGCGGAACCGGCGCGCGCAGTCGGCGCTGCTCGAGGAATTCCGCGAACACCGCACGCGCAAGGAGTACCGCGCGCTGGCGGCCGGCTCGCCGGCGAGCGACGAAGGCACGATCGACGCCGAGGTCGATCGCCAGAAAGCGACCACGCGGTGGCGGGTCCTCGAGCGGTACGGGGGTGCGGCGTCGATGGCCGCCTTTCCCGGGACAGGGCGCACGCACCAGATCCGGGCGCACTTTCGCGAGCTGGGCTGTCCGCTTCTCGGCGACACCCGCTACGGCGGGCCGGCTTTCCTCACCCGGCCCGACGGCGCGCGCCACGACTTCGCCCGTCCGATGTTGCACGCCCTGGCGCTCGAGCTGCCCGGGCTGCGGCTGAGCGCGCCGATGCCGGCGGACTTCGAAGCGGCGCGGGCCTTTCTGTCGCGTGGCCGTTGAAAGGTCGGCAACTGTCTGTTAGAGCACGGCCGCTCTTGGCACCGAGGAGGCGCAAGCGATGGGCGAGAACACCGAGGCGAAGAAAGAGTCGGCGATGCTGATCGTGCAGAGCAAGGTGCGCGATCTGATCCGCGAGAAGGAGATGCGGACCTCGGACGAGTTCATCACCGCGCTCTCGGAGCACGTCCGGCAGGCGGTGGAAAAGGCGGTGTCGCGCGCCAAGGAGAACGGCCGCAGCACGCTGCGTCCCGCCGATCTGTAGTGCTGCAGCGGCTCGGCCTGGCGGCGATGCGGGCGCTGGCCGAGCGCGGAGCGCGCGTCGGTTGGGCGAGCACACCGGCAGGCGGCGTACGCTATGCAGTCCGCGGCCCCGAGGGGGCGCGACCGCTCCTGCTGGTCCATGGTCTGGGCGATTCGCTGGCGGGGTGGGCGCAAGTAGTCGCGCCTCTCGCACGCACCTACCGTGTCCACCTGATCGATCTTCCCGGCCATGGGCTCTCGCATCGGCCGCCCGATTGGCGCCTGCAGACGCTGGCCGGCGCGGTCGCGCACTACGCCCGCGAGCTGCGCGAGCCGGTGCTGGTCGGTCATTCGCTGGGCGGATGGATCGCGCTGCGGCTGGTTCTGACGGGGACGGTCAGGCCGGCCTCGCTGGTGCTGGTGAATCCGGCGGGGGCGCTGCTGGCGCGGGAGCAGTGGGCGCCCTTTCGCGAGCTGGTATCGGCGCGCGACCGAAAAGGCGTCGCGCGTTGTCTCGAACGGGCGTTTCACCGCGCGCCCTTCGGGCTGCGGCTCTTCCCTTCCGAAGTAATCAAGGCGATGTGGGCCGAGTCGTCGCAGGGCATTCTCGATGCGGTCGGGGAATCCGACTTCCTCCGCGAAGTCGAGCTGGCCTCGCTCGAGACGCCCCTGCGGCTGATCTGGGGCGAGCGCGACCGCTTGCTGCCGGAGGGAACGCTGGAGTTTTTCCGGCGCGCGCTCCCCCGCGCGAAGGTGATTTTGCTTCC
>VBLM01000075.1 GCA_005879095.1 Deltaproteobacteria bacterium | reverse complement strand
CGCCATACCAGGAGAAATCGCGCCCGCCGCAGCGGACGACGCGAGCTTGAGGCACCCGCACGCGAAAAACCGATGAGTCCTCCTCGGAAAACGGATGCGGCTCGTCTGGAAGCAGGATCACTCGAGGCTTTCGCTGCGCGACTTCCTCGAATGTGATGCGCGGATAGCGAGTGTCCCGGGTGCCAGCCGGCGTCGGTATTGCCTGTCCGAGGTCCGCGGCGAGCGGAAACCGCCGCTCGCGATCGGCGAAGACGTTCGCGCCGCCCGCGAGACGCAGCGCATCGCTCATGAACGTATGCGCGTTCGAGAGCATGGCATAGCCGCGCCGGATCAAATCGCGAGCATCGTCGGCCTCGAGGATTTTCGCCAGCCGCGCGAGGTGCGCGATGCCGTCGGCGACCGTGCGCGGAAACGAGATCAGGATCGGCAGGTCGAACCGCGCCAGCTCCTCCAGGTGAACGCGCGAGTTCTCTTCCTGGTTGGCGAGGATCAGATCCGGCTCGAGCCGCGCCACCGCGTCGACATCGACATCCTTGGTGCCGCCGACGATCGGAGCGTCTCCATCGCAGTATCGCGTCCGCCCCACGACGGAAAAGCCGAGCGCTTCGACGTTCAGCGTGTCGCTCGGCACCAGCGACACGATCCGCCGCGGCGGACGAATGAACACCAGCTCGCGCTGGCGGTCGTCGAGGACGCGAATCGCCATCGCCGCGAGGTATACAACGAACATGCGCGCCATCGTGGTCGACCAGGGGCGGATGGAGCTTTCCACGGTCCCCGATCCGGAGCTGCGCGAGGGCGACCTCCTCGTCCGCGTGTGCGCCGCCGGCGTGAATCGCGCCGACATCCTGCAGCGGATGGGACGCTATCCGCCGCCGCCGGGCGAGCCGGAAACCATCGGGCTGGAGATCGCCGGCGACGTGCTCGAGCCGGCGCAACGCAGAGGCGAAAAGGTGATGGCGCTGCTCGCCGGCGGCGGATACGCGGAAAAGGCGCGCGTCCCAGCGGGGCAGGCGATGCCGATTCCGCACGGGCTGTCCTACGAGCAAGCCGCGGCGATCCCCGAAGCGTTCCTGACCTCGTGGCTGAACCTGTTCATGCTTGGCGGCCTGCAACCGGGCGAGGTCGTCGTCGTGCATGCTGCTGCGAGCGGTGTCGGCAGCGCCGCGTTGCAACTCTGCCGCGGCGTCGCGAGCGTGCTGCTCGCCACTTCCTCGCCCGGCAAGCACGCGGCCTGCCGCTCGCTCGGCGCGACGCACGTCCTCGCGCGGGACGAAGTTCCGGCGAAGTTGGCCGAGGCGGTGCGCGCTGCCGCGGGGCACGGCGCGGACCTGATCTTCGATCTCGTCGGCGGTCCTTATCTGGAAGCAGACGTCGCAGCCCTCGGTCTGCAGGGCCGCGTCTGCTGCATCTCGACGATGGGCGGCGCGAAAGCGGTGCTCGACCTCGGCGCGATGCTTTCGAAACGGCTCACCGTCATGGGCTCTACCCTTCGCAACCGCAGCGCCTCGCAGAAGGCCCGGCTGGTCGCCGACTTCACCGCGCGCGCCCTTCCCCGCTTCGAAACCGGCGAGCTCAAGGCGGTGCTGGACAAGACTTTCCCGCTGGCGCAGGCGCAAGCCGCACACGATGCCATGCAGAACAATGAGGTTGTGGGCAAAATCGTCCTGATTCCATGATGCCGCCATTTGCCGTGTAGGTGACCCTTGAGCCTTGGTGAGCCTTGGTCGATCCGGCGCCTGCGGCGCCTTCACCAGGGTGGAGCTCGCTCCCCCCTGGACCCCCCAAATACCTACGTGTCACCACAGCGCCAGAATCTTTGAGGAAGGGCTGGAATCCGCGCACAATGCAGGCAGAGGTGACTCTTGCCGCGCACGGTCCTGATCGTCGACGACAGCCCAACCATCCGCGGGTTCGCGAAGCTGTTCCTCAAGCAGCTTCCCGTCGACGTCGTCGAGGCCGAAGAGGGCATGCAGGCCCTGGAGATGGTGCGCGCGAATCCGCCCGACGTGATCGTGGTCGACATCAACATGCCGGGAATGGACGGGCTCGCCTTCACCCGCGAGCTGCGCAGCGATGCGCGCGAAGAGCTGGCCCGGCTGCCGATCGTGCTGCTCACCGGCGATCGCTCCGAGCAGATCCGGCAGAAGGGCCGCGACGCCGGCGCCAGCGATTTCCTCGAGAAGCCGATCAAGGGCGCCGAGTTGCAGACGGTGGTGAAGAGGTTTCTCGGCCTATGAGCCTGCCGCAGCTGCTGCTCGTCGACGACAGCGAGGCGGTGCTCGCCTTCGAGAAGGCCGCGCTCTCGCGGCACTACGACATCCGCACCGCGCTCACCGGCAGCGAAGCGCTCTCGCGGCTCGCGGAGGAAGCGCCGGCGGCGGTGCTGCTCGACCTCTCGATGCCGGAGATGGACGGCGACGAAGTGCTCGCGCGGATGCAGGCCGACGCGCAACTGCGGCGGGTGCCGGTGATCGTCATCTCCAGCGAGACGCAGCGGGCCGCGGAGTGCATGGCCGCCGGCGCGAAGGCGTTCTTGCCCAAGCCGATCCGCGCGCCGGAGCTGCTCGCGCTGGTCGGCCGCGTGATCGACGATGCGCGGCGCGAGGCGAGGGCGGGAAATCTCGCCGCGCTGTTCGTGACCGTGGGCCGGATCGAGGTCGGGCTGCCGCTGGAGTGCGTGCAGACCGTTCTGCACCAGACGGCGACGCGGCCGCTGCCGCTCGGGCCCGCGTACCTCTGCGAGATGCTCGAGCTCCACGGGGAGCCGGTCGGGGTCCTCGATCTCGCGCGGCGGCTCGGGCAGGACCACGTGATGCCGGTGCACGAGCGCAAACTGGTGGTGGTCGATTGCGACGGCGCGCGCCTCGCGCTCTGCGTCGACGACGTGCGCGATCCGGAGGAGCTGCCCGCCGCGGAAATCACGCCGCGGGAAAAGCTCGCCGGCACGCAGCATGGGCCGCTGCAGGATTCGCTGATCGCGGTGGCCAGGACGCAGCGGGGGCCGATGCCGATCGTCGATCCGCGCGCGCTGATCTCGCGTGAGCTGCTGCGCAAGCTGGCGGCGGGCCTGCGCGCCCAGGCGGCGCCGTGAACGGCTTCGACGATCTCGCCGTCGAGCGGCTCACCGCGTTGGCGTCGGAGTTCACCGGCTTCTCGCGCGACGCGATCCTGCCCGACGCGATCCGCCGTGCCGCCGCTCGCCTCGGATCGCCCGAGGAAGTGCTGGCGCGGGCCGCGCGGCGCGATCGCGCAGTCGTGCACGCGCTCTGCCAGGCAGTATCGGTCGGCGAGACGTTCTTCTTCCGCATGCCGGAGCATTTCCGCTTCATCGCCTCGACACTGTTGCCCGAGCTGCTCAGGGCCGGCCGTCCGATCATCCGCGCCTGGAGCGCCGGCTGCGCCACCGGCGAAGAGACGTACTCGCTCGCGGCCTGCCTGCTCGACCTCGTCCCCGCCCCGGTTCGCGTCGACGTGCTGGGCACCGATCTGCTCGAGCGCAATCTCGCCGCGGCGCGCGCGGGAACGTACGGCGCCTGGTCGAGGCGCGCATCGGCGCCGTTGCTCCACGACGTCTTTCGCGAAAACGGGAAGGAGCGCGTGTCGGTCTCGGATCGGGTGCGAAAGGTGACCCGCTTCGAGCTGCACAACCTGCTCGATCCGGCGCCGGGCGAGTTCGACGTGATCTTCTGCCGCAACGTGCTCGTCTACTTCTCCCCCGAGGCGGTCAAGATCGCGGTGCGCAATCTCGCGCAGGCGGTGGCGCAGGACGGAGCGATCTTCTTCGGCTCGATGGACGTAGGCGGACCGCCGCCGGGGTTCGCAGCCGCCGGACCCGGCGAGCTGCAGATCTTCCGACACGAGCGCCGCGCGACGCCGCGGCCGAAGCCACCGGTTCCGCCCGCTTCCGCCGCGCCGCTGCAGCAGCAAGTGCGCGCGCCCGAGCCGGTGGCGCTGCACCTGCGCGCCTTGGTGCACATCGAGCGCGGCGAAAAGAAAGTGGCGGAGCGGGCGCTCGACGAGCTGACGCGAGCGGTGCCCTTCTGCGGCGCACCGAGAAGCTGCCGGCCGACGAAATGCTCGCGGGTCCCGAGCCGTTGCCGGTCGCGTTCTATCGCGACTCGGCGCAGACGTTCCTGCGGCGGGGCGCGCCGTGAAGACGCAGCCGCGCCAGGAGGAGGCCTTCGCGCCCGAGCTCAACGCGCTTCTCGAACGGCGCGCTGCGCGCGTGCGCGAGAAGCCGTCGGACGCCGGGGAGGAGTCGGTCCTCTGGGTGGCCGAATTTCCGGTGGGCGAGGACAACTACGCGATCCCGCTCGACCTGCTGCGCGCGGCGGTGCCGCTGCGGATGGTGACGCCGGTGCCACTCTCGCCGCCGCACGTGATCGGCATCCTCCGTTTTCAAGGACAGATCGTCACCGCGCTCTCGCTGGCGTCGCTGCTCGGCGGACGCGGCTGGCGCGAGGACCCGGCGGTGCTGCTGGTGGTCGATCCCGGATTCGGGCGGCTGGTAGCGGTGGATTGCGAGCGGATTCCGAAGCCGGTCGGACTGCCGTTGAAGCAAGTGGAAGACGCGCGCGCGAAAGCGACCGGCGCGGTCGCCGAAGTCACGCTGCCGGGTCTGCGCCAGGTCCAGCTGCTCGATCTGCGCGAGCTGATGGACCGGCGGGAGAAGCGGTGATGGATCCACTTCTCGAGCAGCTGCTGACCGGATTCGTCGACGAGTCGCAGGAGATCTACGAACGCATCACGCGCAATCTGATCGAGCTGGAGAACGCGCCGGCGCAGGGCACGCGCTTCGACGATCTCGCGCGCGGCCTGCACACTTTGAAAGGCAGCGCGGCGACGCTGGGCCTCGACGAGCTGGCCGACCTGGCGCACCGGATGGAAGACGCGATCCTGCCGCTGCGCGGCTCGGCGCAACCGCTGCCGCCGCCGCTCGCCGACGCGGTGCTCAAATCGCTCGACACGTGGATGGCGCGGCTGCGGGCGACGGCGGCGAAGACCGAGTTGCCCGATCTGCGCCCGGCCCTGCAGCTCTTGACGCAGCAGCCGGCGATCGAGCCGGCCGAAGTGCGGCGCGCGGAGCCGGCCGAGCTCGAAGAGCCGCAGACCGCGGAAGAGACCAGCTGGCGCGTCTCGACGCGGCAGGTGATCGCGCTGCTCCACGAGGTCGAGCGGCTGCGCGAGGTGCGCCTGCGCCTCGATGAACGGCGGCGCGATCTCGACAAGGCCGCGCACCAGATCGATCGGCTCGGCACGCAGGTGCAGACCGCGGAGGCCCGCGCGGTCCTGATGAGCATGCGGCGCGCTCTCGGCTCGGACGGCGAGGAGGCCGCCGACATCGTGTCTTCGATGGAGGACGGCCTCAAGGCCATCTCGACGATGCCGGTGCGGACGGTGATCGAGCCGCTGCGGCGCGCCGTGCGCGATCTGACCAAGGCGACCGGCAAGCTCGCGCGGCTGAGCGTGGTCGGCGCGGAAGTATCGCTCGATCGCCGCGTGCTGGAACAATTGCGCGGGCCGCTGGTGCACCTGGTGCGCAACGCGGTCGATCACGGACTGGAGATGCCGGAGGTGCGCGAGAAGGCCGGTAAGTACCGCGAGGGCGCGCTCACCATCCGCGTCGAGCAGCAGGGCAACATGCTCTTCATCGAGGTGGCCGACGACGGCTCCGGCATCGATCTCACCCGCATCCGCGAGGCCGCGCTGCGCCGGGGTGTCGCGCCCGTCGAAGAGCTGGCGACGATGACGACCGCGCAGATGCATCAGTTGATCTTCCGGCCCGGTTTCACCACGCGCACGGACGTGACCGATGTCTCGGGACGCGGCGTCGGTCTCGACGTGGTGCGCGATCAAGTCCATGCGCTGCACGGGCACGTCGAGGTGCTGAGCGTGCCGGGGCAGGGAACGCGCTTCATCCTGACGTTGCCGGCCGAGCTGGGGAGCTCGCCGGTGCTGGTCGTGCGGTGCGGCGAGCACCAGCTTGGTTTGCCGATGGCCGCCGTCGAGTCCTCGCGGGTGGCGCGCGCCCGCGACCTGCGGGTCGGGCGCGCGCGGGTGCAGCTCGAGCACCAGCAGCAGCTGCTTCCAGTGCAGGACCTCGGCGCGCTGGTGGGTCTGCGGCAGCCGGAGGCGCCCGCCGACGGGCAGCCGATCCTGATCGTGCACGCGCAGGGACGGCGGCTGGCGTTGAGCGTCGACGAAGTAATCGGCGACAAGGAGCTGGTGATCCGGCCGCTGCCGATGGAGGTGCGCGATCTGCCGGCCTGGCAGGGCGCGGCCACGCTCGCGCGCGGCGAGTTGGTGCTGATCCTGCGACCGGATTTTCTCGTCAACCTCGAGGCGCGCCCGGAGAGCGGTGTGACGGGGACGCGACGTGCGCTGGTGGTGGACGACTCGCTGACCGCGCGCGCGTTGCACCGCACCACGCTGGAGGCGGCCGGCTACACCGTGCACACGGCGGCCAGCGCGAAGCAGGCGCTGGAGCAATTGCGCCACGCGGCGTACGACGTGATGGTGACCGACATCGGCATGGAGGAGATGGACGGATTCGAGCTGACCGCGGCCGTGCGGCAGCGGCCGGAGACCGACGGGATGCCGATCCTGCTCGTTTCGGCGCGCGATTCGGAAACCGACCGGCGCCGGGGCGCGTCGGTGGGCGCGGACGGATTCCTCACCAAGAAGGACTGCGTCTCCGGCCGGCTGCTCTCGGAAGTGAGCGCGGTGATCGCGCGGCGAAAGGGGCTCTCGTGATCCGCGTGCTCGTCGCAGACGACTCGGCCACGCTGCGCAGCGCGCTCTCGGCGCTGCTCGCCGAGGATCCGCAGATTTCCGTCGTCGGCGAGGCGCGCGACGGCGTCGAGGCGGTCTCGATGGCGCGCGCGCTGCGGCCCGACGTGATCACCATGGACGTCAATATGCCGCGCCTCGATGGGCTGGGCGCGACGGCGGCGATCATGGCCGATTCGCCGGCGCGGGTGCTGGTGATCAGCTCGGTGAGCGAACACCGCGAGCAGGAGTTGTCCTTCAAGGCGATGGCGGCGGGCGCGTTGGAGTTGATCGCGAAGCCGGCTTCCGGAGACATGCGCGCCTGGGGGCGCAAGCTGGCCGAGTCGATCCGTCTGATGGCCGAGGTGCCGGTGGTGCGGCGGCATCGATTTGCGGCGCGGCCACTCCCGGCGTCGCTCGCGCACGCCGGTGCGGTCGACGTGATCGGAATGGTCGCCTCCACTGGCGGGCCGCCCGCGCTGGCGCAGGTGCTGGGCGATCTGCCAGGCGATCTCTGCGCGCCGCTACTCTTCGCGCAGCACATTGCCGAAGGATTCACCGCGGGCCTGGTGCGCTGGTTCTCCGGCTGCTGCAAGCTCAAGGTACGGATCGCGCGCACCGGCGATGCGCCTCGTCCAGGTACGGTCTACCTGCCGCCCGACGGATGCGATCTCGAAATCGACGAGGAGGGGCTGCTGCGGGCACCGCGCGCCCCCGGCCCGCACTATCCGTCGGGGAATCGGCTGCTCGCCTCGCTGGCGCACGTGCATGGAGCGCGCGCAGCCGGATTCGTGCTCACCGGCATGGGCGACGACGGCGCGCAGGGCCTGCTCGCGCTCCGCAACGCCGGCGGGGCGACCTTCGCGCAGGACGAATCGACTTCGGTGGTGTACGGAATGCCGCAGGCGGCTCTGGCCTGCGGCGCGGCGCGGTCGCAGCTTGCGCTCGAGCAGGTGGCGCCGGCCATCCTCTCGCTCTGCAGAAAGGGAACGTCGAAATGAAAGACACGAGGACGCTGGGCAGCTTCCCGCTGCGGATCAAGGTCTCGGCGCTGGTGGTGCTGGCGCTGGCCGGGCTCGCCATCGCGACTGGACTCTCCAACTATTTCTACTTCCGCGCCGTGCTCAAGCACGAGGCCATCGGGCGCGGCAAGGCCATCTCCGGCACGCTCGCTTCCGCGCTGGTGGAGATGCCGGATTCGGCGATCGGTTCGACCATCGCCTCGGTGAAAAAGGAGGCGAATCTCGCGTACGTCGAGGTGGTGGGGCCGAACGGGAACATCATCGCCCACACGTTCGAGGGACGCGCGCCGGCGCAGGAAACGACGGTGCTGAAGGAAGCGGAGAGAGTTCAGGAGACGTCGATCGACGGGAATGCCGTGATCGACGTGCCGGCGCCGGTGATCACCGGTTCCATCGTGCACGTCGGCCTCGACCCGGGCGCGGCGACGACGATGGTGCTGGAGGCGCAGAAGCTGCTGATCGGCATCACCGCCGCCGCGCTCTTCGTCTTCACGCTGCTGACCGTCTTCATCGTCGCGCGATTCGTCGATCCGCTGCGCAAGCTGACGCAGGTGGCGCGGCGGATCGTCGAGGGAGATCTCACGCAGAAGGTGGAAGTGACGACTTCCGACGAGGTCGGAGAGCTGGCGGCGGCGTTCGCGCAGATGGTCGAGAAGCTGAAAGAGGTCCTCCGCGCCCTGCAGGATTCGGTGAAGCTTCTGACCGACGCCGGCAACGAGCTGGGTCAGAGCACGAGCGAGCAGAGCCAGACCATCACCAGGCAGGCGACGGCGCTGCAGCAGACGCAGGTGACGGCGCAGGAGATCAAGCAGACGTCGCTGCTCGCGGCGCAGAAGGCGGAGACGGTCCTCAAGCTGACGGAGAAGGCCGACGAGGTTTCGTCGCAGGGCGAATCCGCGATCGAGAAATCGCTCGGCGGACTGACCGACATCCGCGCGCAAGTCGACGAGATCGCGGCCAAGATCGCGCAGCTCTCCGAGCGGACGCAGCAGATCGGCGGGATCACCCAGACCGTGAAGGATCTTGCGGACCAATCCAATATGCTTGCTCTCAATGCCGCCATCGACGCGGTGCGCAGCGGCGAGCACGGCAAAGGCTTCGCGGTGGTCGCGCGGGAGATCCGGTCGCTCGCCGATCAGTCGATCCAGGCCACCAACCGCGTGCGCGAGATCCTCGAGGACATCGGCGGCGCGATCCGGGTCG
>VBLM01000513.1:2649-2882 GCA_005879095.1 Deltaproteobacteria bacterium | reverse complement strand
TTGACGGACTTCGTCGCGTACCGCATGCGCCCGCGCGGCTAGAGTCGTGCCGAGGTGAGCCAGCGCTTGTTCTGTTCGGTGCCGTCGAACTGACCGGTCGTCTTGAATTGCTCCCACTTGCCGTCCTTCGCTTGCGGGACGGTCTTTGCGAGCAGCTTCGTGCGTTCGTCGTCCGGCATCGGCTTGAACGTCGTCCCGAGCCACAGCGCCTGCTCGAGAACGCCGATGCTGTC
>VBLM01000513.1:0-2619 GCA_005879095.1 Deltaproteobacteria bacterium | reverse complement strand
CGCAGGCAGTCGATCGCGGAAGCTGCGCCGCTCTCCAGGATCAGTCCCGCGCCCATCGATTTCATCCCGAGCACCGCGATGCCCTCTTGCAGAGCGAGCGGAACGATCTCCTTTTCGAAACTTCGATAGTGCGCGTCGAGAACGTTGAGCGGCATCTGCACGGTGTCGAAATGGACGCCGTGGTCCCGGGCGGTCTCGATCATCTTCCGGTGAATTCGCGGATCCTTGTGCCCCGTGAATCCGATGAAGCGCAGCTTTCCCGCCTTGCGCGCCTCGAGCAGCGCCTCGATGCAGCCGCCGGAGGTGATGCAGCGATCGGGGTCGTCGTCGCGGATCACCTCGTGGATCTGCACCAGATCGATCACATCCGTCTGCAGCCGCTTCAACGACTGCTCGAGCTGCTCGCGCGCGCTCGAGGCGGTGCGCCCGTCGAGCTTGGTCATCACGAAGGCCTTCTCGCGATATCCGTCGCGCAACGCCTTGCCCATCCGCTTCTCGGAATCGCCGTCGTTGTAGTCCCAGCAGTTGTCGAGGAAGTTCATGCCGTGATCGAGCGCGGTGCGCACGATGCGGATCGCCTCTTTTTCCGGGGGGAGGCCGAGATGATAGCCGCCGAGGCCGAGGATCGAGACCCGCATGCCGGTCCGGCCCAGCTGGCGCGTCTGCATCCGCGCATCCGGCGCCACCTTGTACTTGCCTTCCGGCACGTTTCCCGCCGGCGCGCCGCCCGCCTGCTCTTTCTTTTCCGCCATGCCGTAAGCTAGGCACATCGCGGAGGTGCCGGCGTGTCGTTCGTGATCGGTCTGTTGCTTTTCGTCGTCGTCTGCGGCCGCCTGGACAAGCGGCTGCCCTGGAGCAGGCCGTGATCGCGGGCCACTTCGGATTTGCGGCGGGCGTGAAGGCGCGCGCCCCTGAAGTTCCGCTCTGGGCGCTGATGCTCGCCTGTCAATGGCTCGACGTCGTCTTCGTCCCGCTCTACGCCGCGGGCATCGAAGGCCTCACGCCGGTCGAGAGCGGCCACTATGGCCAGGTCGTCATCCACGCCGACTGGACCCACTCGCTGCTCGGCGCGATCGTCCTCTCCGCTGTGCTCGGCGCCTTCTGGCGCGGACGTGCGCGCCTCGTCATCGCAGCCGTCGCGTTTTCGCACTGGGTGCTCGATCTCATCGTCCACCGCGCGGACATGCCGCTCATCCCCGGAGGCGCCTTGCGTTTCGGGTTCGGCCTCTGGCGCTGGCCGATCGCAGCGGGCGCAATCGAGTTGCTGCTCGTCGCCGGCGGAGGCGCGCTCTACTGGCGGGCTGCGCTCGCGACCGGCGCGCGACGGGAAGCGAACATCGCGGGCGTCGCCGTGATCGCTTCCGGCCTGCTGACACTCGCGCTGAATCTCGCCGGTCTCTAGATCGCCAGAGCCGCGCGGCGAAGCGCGCCGTTCGGATCGACCGAGATCACCGGGCCGTGGCAGGTGAAGATGCGCTGCAGGCCCGGCGTGTCGGCCAGCCTGAGCAGGTGCTCACGGAGCGCGCGCTTGTCCTTGAGGCCGATCCACTTCATCAGCCGCGGCACGCGGAGATCGCCGACGAATCCGAAGAAGCGCGCGAGCAGTCCGCCGATGCCGGGCAACGGGTTCTGGTTGGCGAGCAGATCGCCGGGAAACGCCAGCGTAGCCTGGCCGCCCGCGGTGCAGACGCAGACCCCTTCGTAAGCGCCTGCGAGCGCTTCGATGCGCACCGCAGGGTCCTGAGGAAGCAGGTCGAGCCAGCCGTCCACGTGGGTGATTTTGGAGACGCGCTTCACGGTTGCCGGCGGCGCGAGGATCTTCAGCTGCGGATAGCGGACGCGATACGCGGCGAGATCGAGCCGGTGAAATCCGTTTCCGGCCATCGCGAATGCGGGAGTGCCCCAGGCCTCGATCTCCTTCATCGACGGCTCGTCGAGAGGGATCGCGTTGAGGAACAGCAGTCGCCCGTCGGCGAAACGCGCGATGCCCATCCGCCGGCGGATGGGACTCTTCGGCAGCGCCGATTCCACGCTCCACAGATTCGCCTGCAATTTTTCCAACGGGGTGTGCGAAAGGACGGTCCACGGACGCGGCATGCCGCGCACACTACATCGCGGGAACCGGGCTGTCCGCGCGTTGCTGGACGAGGATGCGCCGCAGCGTCAGCGCCACCAGCACGATCGACAGGAGTCCCCAGCCGACGCCCCAGACGACGGCGGGGATGAACGTGGCGCGGGCGAGGGCATCGGCGTCGCTGGCCCCCGAGGAAGCGAGGTGGAGGAGATCGTCGCGGATGTCGTACAGCGCGTACGAGCAGGAGAAGGCAGCCAGGAAGACGAGCACGCCGCGGCGCACCAGGGCCGGTCCGAACTTCGCGAGCAGGCCGAGGGCGAGCGCGCAGCCGCCGACGAAGACCAGCGTGAAGCCGTCGCGGACCCAGAGCACCGTGACCAGCGCGCACCAGCCGGCGAGCGCGACCAACGGCCACCGCCCCTCTTTCGCACGAGCGGCGATCCAGAGCAGCACGCAGCCGCTCACCGTGGAGCCGACGTACCCCGCGCTGGAGATGACGATCTGGCGCAACATGCCCGGGACGTACCGCGACAGCGTCGCGCCGC
>VBLM01000511.1 GCA_005879095.1 Deltaproteobacteria bacterium | reverse complement strand
GCGCCTGCTCGATTCGATAAGCTTTGAAAACGTGCGTCGACTGCAAAGGATCGAGCACCGGCTCGAGCTCCTCGATCTCGACGCGCACGTGCGTCAACGCCTCCTCGAGCTTTTCGCGGTCGGCGCAGGCCAGTAAAGCGATCGGCTCCTCGCGGTGGCGCACGACGTCGGCCGCCAGCATCGGCTGGTCGTCCTCGATCAGATGGACGACGTTCTCGCCGGGAATGTCCGCCGCCGTGACGCGGACGATATCTCCCCAATCAAACTGCGCATCCCAGACGATCTCGCGAATGCGCCCGTGCGCGACGTGCGAGCGCACCGTCCGCCCCCAGAGCTGCCCCGGATATGTCAGGTCATCGAGGTACCGCGCCCGCCCCGTCACCTTGTCCGCCCCGTCCTTGCGCGGCGGCGACCGCCCAACCAAAAGCTGCTCGGGCTGGATGTGCTTCATTCCTTGCGAATATCACGGTCTGCCCCGAGCGCGGATCGGTCAGGTGCGTTATGCAGGAGGCAAGTGATTCCGATCCGGGACACCATTCCTTCGCGCACCGCGCCGGTCGTGACGGTCGCGTTGATCGCCGTCAACGTGATCGTCTTTTTGCACGAGGCCGCGCTGGGGCCCTATCTGGAACGGTTCGTCTTCGCCTCCGGCCTGGTGCCGCGGCGGCTCGTCTACTGGCCGGGCGATCCGCTCGACCCGGTGCGCTTCCTGCCGCTCGTCACCAGCATGTTCTGGCACGGCGGCTGGCTGCACTTGATCGGCAACATGCTCTACCTGTGGATCTTCGGCGACAACGTCGAGGACAAGCTCGGCCATTTCCGGTTCCTGATCTTTTATCTCGTGGCAGGGATCGCGGCGGCACTGGCGCAGGTCGCGCTCGACCCGACCTCGACGCTGCCGACGGTGGGCGCGTCCGGCGCCATCGCGGGTGTGCTCGGCGCCTACCTGATCTCGTTCCCGCGCTCGCGCGTGCTGACGCTGATTCCCATCATCATCTTTCCCTGGTTCGTCGAGATTCCCGCCGTCATCTACCTCGTCTTCTGGTTCCTCCTGCAGCTGCTCGAGGGCGTCGGTCAGCTGGGCGCGCCGGCGCAGGCGGGCGGCGTCGCCGTCTGGGCGCACATCGGCGGCTTCATCTCCGGCGTGGTGCTGGTGAAATTGATGGAACCTGCCCGGCGGCGTCCACCCGCGCCGGTACGCGATCTTTACTGAGGGTAGCCGACCATTTTCCGCTGCTCGGGGTCCCACAGCTTCATGCGGAAGTTGGCGACGATGTCGGCCGGCGTCAGCCGTGTCGTCGCCGGATTCTGCAGCTCCGGGATGGCGGCCATCGCCTCCGGCAGACGATAGAACGGAATCGTCGGATTCAGATGATGCACGTGGTGGTAGCCGATGTTTCCCGTGAACCAGCGCATCACCGGCCAGGTCGGCATGTAGCTCGAAGACTGCAGCGCGGCCCGATCGTACGCCCACTCCTCGCGCCGCTGGATCTGCAGACCTTCGAAGTTGTGCTGCGCGTAGAAGAGGTACGCGCCGGTCGCGGTCGCGACGAAGAGCGGCAGGAAATAGCCGAAGACAAAAATCGCTACGCCGAACTTCCACAGGATCAGCCCGGTCAACGCCCAGTTCACCAGCAGCGCGAGCAGCGAATCCCACCGCTTTCTCGGCGATCGAACGAACGACATCAGGCACATGTCGAGCATGAAGGCCGTGAAGTACGCGAACAGCACCGTCAGCGGGTGCCGGACGAGCTTGTAGTGACGCCGCTCCGCCGGAGTGGCCTCCGCCCATTGACAGAGGGTCATGGTGGCGAAGGAGCCGATGTTGGACCCGACCAGCTGCGCGGTGTGGTTGTGATGGTAGTTGTGCGTCTCCCGCCAGACGCGCGGCGGCGTCATCACGAAGACGCCGAGCGGATAGAGGATGACCCGCGCCAGACGCGAGCCGCGCAGGAACGCCCCGTGCATGTAATCGTGGTAGAGGATGAACTCGCGCACGGTGACGAGGCCGGCCAGCACGGCGACCGCAACGCGCAGCGGCCAGGCCAATGGCTGCCAGCCGAGCGCGTACAGGCCGGCCATGACGAGCGTCGTGCTGAGCAGATACCACCAGCCACGCAGCCGGGACTCCGGCATGAACGGTTTGGTCGCTTCGATCAGATCACGGCAGGCGCGCAACCGAAACCCCCGAAAATGGCGCGCGCAAGCTACCAAATTTTCGTGCGTAGCGCGACGTACGGCTTGACGTCGTGCACCATGACCCATTACACGGGGCGCGCATGAACTTCGTCGTCCCGGCACTGAACGCCTGCGAAGGGCTGCGCGATCGCGGGTTCACGTTCGCCGGCAAAGAGGATTTGTTCGTATCTTTTCATGATTTGCGGGTTCTCACCCAGAAGCGGGCGGCGCACTACCTGGCGCAGGGTTTGAAGCGCGGCGACCGGGTCGCGATCGTCCTTCCCGAGGGCGAGCATTTCATCCCCGCCTTTCTGGGCGCGCTGTGGATCGGGCTGATCCCGGTGCCACTTTATCCGCCGCTCTCGTTGGGCAAGCTCGACGCGTTCATGGACGCGCTGGTGACCATCCTCAACGTCGCGCGGCCACGCGTGCTGATCACGACCGAGCGGGTGGGGAAGGTTCTCTGGTCGGCGGTGGGGCGGATTCCGAGCATCGAGAGAGTGGTGACATCGGAAGAGTTGGCGGCCGAGCCGGCAGGCGCCTTGCCGCCGGCGGCCGATCTGCGGCCCGACGAAGTCGCGTTCCTGCAGTTCACCTCGGGAAGCACCGCGCTGCCCAAGGGCGTGATGGTCACGCACGGGAGCCTGGCGGCGAACTGCAAGGCGATCGTAGTCGATGGGCTCGCGGCCGATACGACTCGCGACGTCGCCGTCTCGTGGCTGCCGCTCTATCACGACATGGGTCTGATCGGGCTGGTGCTCGCGCCGGTTTGTTATGGAATTTCGACCGTTTACATTCCGACGCTGAGCTTCATCAAGAACGCGACCACGTGGCTGGAGACGATCCACAGGTACCGTGGGACGCTCTCCTTCGCGCCGAACTTCGCGTACGCGCTGGTGACCAAGCGAGCCAAGCCGGAGCAGATCGCCCGCTGGGATCTGTCGCAGATGCGCGTCTTCGGCTGCGGAGCGGAGCCGATCAATCCCGGGACGATGCGCGCGTTCGTGGAAAAGTTCGCGCCGTCGGGACTGAAGCCTTCGGCGCTGTTACCCTGCTACGGAATGGCGGAAGCGACGCTGGCGATCGCGTTCATCGGATTCGACGAGCAGCTGCGGACGGATCGCATCGACGCCGAGCGGTATCACGTCGACAAGAAGGCCGCGCCCTCCGGCTCGGGCTCGCTGGAGATCGTCAACTGCGGCCGGACGTTTCCCGGTCACGAGCTTTCGATCCAGGACGAGGACGGGCGCCTTCTGCCCGACCGCCACGTCGGCGAGATCTGCTGGCGCGGGCCGAGCGTCGCGGCCGGCTACTGGGAGAATCCGGAAGCCACCCGCGAGACGTTTCGCGGCGGCTGGTTGTACACCGGCGATCTCGGCTATCTCGTCGACGGCGAGCTGTACATCTCCGGACGCATCAAGGACATCCTGATCGTCAACGGGCGCAACTACTATCCGCAGCGGCTCGAGTGGCTGGTCGACGAGATCCCGGGCGTGCGCAAGGGATCGGCGGTGGTCTTCACGCGTCCGGGAGCGGCGTCGGAGGAGATCGTGGTCGCGGCCGAGACGCGCAGCGACGACCCGGCGGGGTTGCGCGCGCAGATCGTTTCACGCATTTCCGAGGAGTTTCAGCTGGCGGTGAGCGACGTCGCGCTGGTGCCGCCGGGCGCGCTGCCGAAGACGTCGTCGGGGAAGCTTCAGCGCCGCAAGACGCGCGATCAATACCTGCGCGGGACGCTCGGCAAGGAAGGACGCGCCGGGAACGCGCGGCTGGCGGTGGCCAAGCACTTTGCGCTATCGCTGGTGGGACGTGCGCAACACCAGGCGCGGGTCTTTTTCAAGCGACTCGGGGGGACTTGATGGGATCTTCCAAGACCGACATCGCGGTCTCGTATGACGTGTCGAACGATTTCTTCCGGCTCTGGCTCGACGAGAGCATGTCGTACACCTGCGGGATCTTCGACGACAGTGTACTGCGGGCCGAGATGCCGCCTCCGGGGCACGCCGGAGAGCGATCACTCGAGGAAGCGCAGCGCGAGAAGCACCGGATCCTGGCGGGATTCGCGCATCTGACGCCCGAGAAGTCTCTCCTCGACATCGGCTGCGGGTGGGGCGCGAACCTCGAGTACCAGGCGACGCAGACTCGCGTGAAGCACGCGCATGGAATTACTCTTTCCGAGGCGCAAGCGGCCGAGATCCGCCGGCGCGGCCTGCCGAACGTGACCGCGGAAGTGTGCAGCTATCTCGATTACAAGCCTGCAGAGAAATTCGACGCTGTGATTTCCATCTGCATGATGGAGCACATCGTCTCTCCGCAGGAGGCGCGAGAGGGAAAGTCGATTCCGGCGTATCGGAACTATTTCCGGCTCGCGCACGAGTGGGCGAAGCCGGGCGCGTACTTCGGGCTGCAGACGATCCTGCGCAATTTCGTGCCGCGCGATCGGCAGGACGTGAAGGACGTCGGCTGGGTGACGTACGAGATCTTTCCGGGCGGGATCACGCCGCGGCTCGAGGAGATCATCGCCGCGGTCAATCCGTACTGGGAAGTGCTCGAGGTGAAGACGCGGCGGCTCGATTACATGAAGACGACCTGGCACTGGCGCGATCGGCTGCGGCGTCATGAAGCCCGGATCCGCGCGCACTGGGGCGACAAGGTTTACGACGATTACGACCGGTATCTCTCGACCTGCGTGCGCGGGTTCGAGAAGCACTACCAGTCGCTGGCGCAATATTCCCTGAAGAGGATCGACTAAATGCAGCAGCCGATCGATGTCGTCGAAATGTTCAAGCAGGCCGCCTTCGAGGTCGACAACCGCCGCCTCACCGAGCTGAGGGCGGAGACGGTCATCGCCACGCTGGGGATGGATTCGGTCGCGGTGATGGAACTGGTTTCGTACTTCGAAGAGAAGCTCGCCGTCCGGATTCCAGACGAAGAGCTGTCGCGGATCCGCACGGTCAAGGATCTGCGCGACGCGATTGCCAGGCTGCTGCCCGACAGGCAATTCGCCGCCTGAGCCGGATCTATTTCGCTGCTGCCGGATGGTTCTTCGGGTGCGCCTTCTCGAAGGCCGGCAGCTTCATGCACGCGTCGTAGATTCGCTGGATCCGCGGGAACGGCGAGAGGTCCAGCTTCACGCGCTGTGCGTTCGCCACCTGCGGAATCAGGAAGGCGTCCGCCAGCGTCGGTGCTCCGCCGTGGCAAAAGTCGGAGCCATCCGCGATCATCTTTTCCAGCGCCCCGAATCCCTCCCGGATCCAGTGCTGCTGCCACGCGTCGCGCGCGGCGTCGTCGGCGTGCATCTCGTGCGACAGGTGCCGCAGCACGCGCAGGTTGTTCAAAGGATGGATGTCGCACGCCACCAACTGCGCCATCGCCCGCACGCGCGCTCGTCCGGCCGGATCGCGCGGCAACAACGGCGGCGCCGGATGCGTCTCCTCGAGGTACTCGCAGATCGCCATCGACTCGATCAGCTGCAGGCCGCCGTCGGTCAACGCCGGCACCGAGCGCAGCGGATTCACCCGCCCGTACTCGTCGGTCAAGTGCTGCTTCGCGCGCAGGTCGAACACGACCGAGTCGTACGCGAGCCCCTTCAGATTCAATGCGATCCGCACGCGAAACGAAGCCGAAGAAAGCACGCTTTCGTAGAGCTTCATAACCACCCCTGCTCGCGATACCACTTGACCGCTTCCTGCACTCCCTGCCCCCACTGCACACGTGGAGTCCACCCCAGATCGCGGCGCGCGCCCTCTCCCGAACAGACCCAGTGGCGCTGCGCCAGCTCGTTCGCCTTGTCGAGCGTGAGCATCTGCGCCGTGCCTGAAACGGCGCCCCAGGCCTGCGTCGCCGCGGCGGCCACTTTCACGACTGGCAGCGGAAGCGCGAACCGAATCCATGCTCGCCGGCCGAGGGCACGCTCGACTTCCAGCGCAAGCTCACGCTGCGTGTACACCACGCCGTCGTCGAGGAAGTATGCGCGGCCGCTCGGACCACCGGAGAAAGTCACCGCGCGCACGATCGCCGCGGCGCAATCGGCAGCGTAAACGACGCTCAACGTATTTTCCCCGCTGCCGATCATCGGCAGCACGCGATTCTTGACCGAGGTGAAGAACGCGAGCGTCTCCTTGTCTCTCGGCCCGTAGCTCAGCGGCGGCCGAATCACCGTCACCGGCATCCGATCGCCCGCGGCGAGGACTGCGCGCTCGGCCTCCAGCTTGCTGCGCCCGTATTGCGTGACCGGCCGCGGCTCGGCGTTTTCCGACACGGGCGTGCCATCGGCGCTCGGACCAACGGCCGCCAGTGAAGATACGTAGACGAACCGCTCGAGCCCGCCCCGCGCCAGGGCCGCCTCCACCAGGTTGCGCGTCCCCTGCGCGTTGACCTCGAAGAAGTCCGCCGGTTTGCGCGCCTTGACGATGCCGGCGACATGAACGATTGCATCTACCCCTTCGACCGCGGTAACCAACGATGCGCGGTCCTCGATTGCACCCGGCGCAAACTCGACACGCTGTAGCCGGCCCAGTACACCCTTGTCGCTCTTCGGACGCACCAGTGCGCGCACGACGTGCCCCTCGGCCGCAAGCTGCTCGGCTACGTAAGAGCCGAGAAATCCTGAACCGCCGGTCAGCAGCACTCTCATGGCGCGTGCATAGTACGCACGTGGCCGCGTTCTTGCGTAAGAAGTCTTTTTCAGGCGCGAAACGCGCCTTGACGTGCAGCATCAAAAGGCTTTACACGGTGCGCGGCCGGACCGGCACGGAGGTAAGTTGGAAATTGCGATCGTCGGCCTGGGCTGCAGATTCCCTAACGCCCGGGACCCGCTCGGCTACTGGGAATTGATCCGCAACGGCACCGTCACGTTCCGGCCCATCCCCGGCTCGCGCTGGGACCACTCGTTGTTCTACGACGAGACCACGCGCATTCCCGACAAGGCGTACATCGACAAGGGCGCTTACCTCGACGACGACGAGATCCTGCAATTCGCCTCGCTGCACTTCGGGATCGCGCCCCGGCGGATCCAGGTGACCGATCCGCAGCACCGGATCCTGCTCGACGCGGTCCGCGGCGCGCTCCAGGACGCCGGCTACGAGAAGCGCGCGTACGACAGGAGCCGCACCGGCGTCTTCATCGGCGCGAGCGCCAACGAGCATAAAGAGATTCTCTTGTCGCGGCTGCGCGCGATGCAGCTCTTCGACGGCGCGTTCGGCCGCAAGGTCGCCGAGTCAGACGCCATCCGCGACGCGCTGATCGAGCACGTCGTCCCGATCCGCG
>VBLM01000510.1 GCA_005879095.1 Deltaproteobacteria bacterium | reverse complement strand
GCGGTGGTAGAAGGCGCCGCATGACGACGACACTGGTGAATGCGACGAAGCACGAAGGCGTAATGGTCCTCGAGCTGACGAACCCGCCGGCGAATACCTACTCGTACGAGATGATGAAGCAGATCGATGCACACGTCCTCGACGCTCGTTTCGACGAGAGCGTGCACGTGCTGCTCATCACGGGCGCCGGCGAGAAGTTCTTCTGCGCGGGTGCGGACATCAAGATGCTCGAAGGGGCCAATCCGTACTTCAAGTACAACTTCTGTCTCCACGCCAACGAGACGCTCTGCCGGCTCGAGCAGACCCCCAAGCTGGTGATCGCCGCGCTCAACGGCCACTGCGTCGGCGGTGGGCTCGAGATCGCCCTCGCCTGCGACCTCCGAATCGCGCGCGCGGGCGCCGGCAAGATCGGCCTTCCCGAAGTGACGCTCGGCGTGCTGCCCGGCACCGGCGGCACGCAGCGGCTGGCGCGCGCGCTCGGCCGCTCCAAAGCCATCGAGCTGATGGCCGAAGGCGTCACGCTCGAAGTCGAGGCGGCCAGACAGCTCGGCCTGGTCAACGTCATCGTCGAGGGCAAGGACTTCCGCCAGAGCGCCCTCGAGTACGCGAAAAAATTCGTTCCGCCCGCGAAGGCGTCGAAAGCAGTCGGCCTGATCAAACGCGCGGTCACGACCGGACTCGAGGTCGGCCTCGAGCAGGGTCTGGCCCTCGAGCGCGAGCTGCAGCAGCGGCTCTTCGAGAGCGCGGACGCGAAGGAGGGCATCTCGGCCTACAACGCCCGCCGTCCACCGGCCTTCAGCGGGAAGTAACCCGCCGGGAGATTTCTTCGACCGCGCCGGGAATGCCGAGGCGCGAGGTGTCGACCGCCAGCGCCGACTGCGCGTAGAGCGGCTCGCGGGCCTTCAAGAGCGCGCGCAATTCCTCCTGCGCGTGCGGGCTGGCGGCGCCGGGACGGACGTCGCCCTGCTCGAGGACGCGTTTCCAGTGGTCCTCGGGTGTGGCCTGCAGCCACACTGTCGTGCAGCGTTTCTGCAAGAGGCGCCAGGCCTCGCGGTCGGTGACGACTCCGCCGCCGGTCGCGATCACGGCTTCGTCGGCGCCGGCGAGGAAGCGGATTAGCACCTCGCGCGCCAGCCGCCGGTCTTTCTCGACCAGCGCGTCCAACTCGACGAACGGGACCTCGAGCTTTTCGGCCAACGCCTTCCCGATGGTGCTCTTGCCCGCGCCGCGCAGGCCGACCAGCGCGACCACCCGCTTCTCCTGCCGCTCGGGCTGCGCCGCGACCAGGAGCTCGCCCGCCGAGGTGCCGAGCGCCCGCGCGACGTCGTGCAGCCGGGCGAGAGAGATGTTGCCCTGGCCCGTCTCCAGATCGGCGAGAAAGCGTTCCGAGACCCCGCTCTTCTCCGCCAGCTCCCGCCGCGTCAGCCCGCGGCCCTCGCGCAGCTTGCGGGTGACGCCGCCGACGGCCGACAGCAGAACCAGATGGTCGTCCCTCATCATCGAGTGCAATATAGTGCATACAAGCCATATTGACAAGCAATATAGTGCGTGCTAGATTTGCGCACGATGGACACGCCCGCCGCCCCGCCCAAGCTCTCCTTCGACACGCATCCTTCCCGCTACCGCCACTGGACTCTCTCGGTCGACGGCGACCTCGCCCGCCTGACGATGAAGGTCACTCCTTTCGGCGGCGCCAACACCGAGGTCGAGCTCAAGAGCAACAGCTACGATCTGAGCGTCGACATCGAGCTGGCGGATGCCGTCCAGCGGCTCCGCTTCGAGCACCCGCAAGTGAAGGCGTGCGTGATCACCAGCGGGCACGAGAAGATCTTCTGCGCCGGCGCCAACATCTACATGCTGGCCAGCTCGACCCACCCGTTCAAGGTCAACTTCTGCAAGTACACCAACGAGACGCGGCTCGCGATCGAGGACGCCTCGCAGCACAGCGGGCTCAAGTTTCTCGCCGCGTGCAACGGCGCGACGGCGGGCGGCGGCTACGAGCTGGCGCTGGCGTGCGACGAGATCGTCCTCGTCGACGACGGCAGCAGCACCGTGAGTCTCCCCGAAGTGCCGCTGCTCGGCGTCCTGCCCGGCACCGGCGGCCTCACGCGCGTGGTCGACAAGCGCAAGGTCCGGCGCGATCTCGCCGACGCGTTCTCAACGCTCGCAGAGGGCGTAAAGGGCAAGCGCGCGGTCGAGTGGGGGCTGGTGGACGCGGTCGTCCCGCGCAGCAAGTTCGCCGACACCATCGCGCAGAAAGCCCGCGAGCTCGCGTCGAAGGCGCCGAACGTCGAGCGCGGCAAGGGCATTCAGCTCGACGAGATCGGCGAGTACAAGCACGTCTCGCTCGAGATCGACGAGAAGGCGCGCGTCGCGCACTTGACGGTCCGCGCGCCGGCGGGCGAGGTGCCCAAGACCGCCGCCGAGGCGCTGGCGAAAGGCGCGCAGGGCTGGGCGCTGCGGATGGCGCGCGAGCTCGACCACGCGCTCTTGCGGCTGCGCTTCGAGCACGAGACGGTCGGCCTGGTGCTGGTGCGCACCGAAGGCGATCGCGCCAAGGCACACGCGGTCGGCGAGCTGCTCGCGGGGCCGGAGAAGGATTCGTGGATCCTGCGCGAGACCCGCCTGAACCTCGCCCGCACGCTGCGCCGCATGGACGTCACCGCCCGGAGCTTCTTCGCGGTCGTCGACGAGAAGTCGTGCTTCAGCGGCCCGCTCTTCGAGCTCTTGATGGCCTGCGACCGGCAGTACGTGCTCGACACCGACGGCGTAGCGCTCCACCCCGGCTCGCTCAGCGCCGGCGCCCTCCCCGGCTGGAACGGACTCTCCCGTCTCCAGACGCGCTTCCTCGCCGATCCGGCCAAGGCCGACAAAGTGCTCGCCGCGGCGAAGGAAGGCCAGATCGACGCCGCCAAGGCGAACAAGCTCGGCCTCGCGACGGTGCACGCTGACGACATCGACTTCGAAGAGGAGCTGCGCGTGGCCGTCGAAGAGCGCGCCTCCTTGAGCCCCGACGCGCTCACCGGCATGGAGCAGAACTACCGCTTCGCCGGCCCGGAGACGCTGGCGACGAAGATCTTCGGCCGCCTCAGCGCCTGGCAGAACTGGATCTTCATCCGACCCAACGCGACCGGCGAGCGCGGCGCGCTGACCATGTACGGCAAACCCGAGCGGCCGCAGTTCGACATGAGGAGAACGTAACGTGGCGCAGGCACTCGAGACGATTCCGAACAACGTCGACCTCAGCTCCGACCGCCGCCTGCAGCGCGCGCTCGAGCAGTGGCAGCCGAACTTCCTGCAATGGTGGAACGAGGTCGGCCCCGACGGTTTCCAGGCGCACCAGATCTACCTGCGCACGGCCATCAGCGTGGAGGCCAACGGCTGGGCGCACTTCGATTTCGTCCGCATGCCCGAGTACCGCTGGGGCATCTTCCTCGAGCCGAAAGAAAAGGAACGCGTGATCGGCTTCGGCGACGTGATCGGCGCGCCGGTCTGGGAAGAGGTTCCCGGCGAGCATCGTAACGCACTGCGTCGCATCATCGTTACGCAGGCCGATACCGAGCCGGCCTCGGTCGAGCAGCAGCGCATGCTGGGCAAGACCTGCCCCTCGATGTACGACCTGCGCAACCTCTTCCAGGTGAACGTCGAGGAAGGCCGCCACCTCTGGGCGATGGTCTACCTGCTGCACCGCTTCTTCGGCCGCGACGGCCGCGAGGAGGCCGACGAGCTGCTGCAGCGCAGGAGCGGAAGCAGCGACAAGCCGCGCATCCTCAACGCGTTCAACGAGCCGATCGACGACTGGCTCAGCTTCTTCATGTTCACGATGTTCACCGACCGCGACGGCAAGTACCAGCTGGCGGCGCTGGCCCAGTCGGGCTTCGATCCGCTCGCGCGCACCACCCGATTCATGCTGACTGAAGAGGCGCACCATCTGTTCGTCGGCGAGACCGGCGTCGATCGCATCGTCCAGCGCTGCGCAGAGCTGATGGCCGCCGGGAAGGACCCGCGCGCTTCCGGAGCGGTTCCGTTCGAGCTGATCCAGAAGTACATCAACTTCTGGTTCTCGCTCTCGCTCGATCTGTTCGGCGGCGAGGTTTCCTCCAATGCGGCCGACTTCTTCGCCTCGGGCCTGAAGGGCCGCTTCCGCGAGGACACGCTGGAAGAGCACAAGGCGGTCGGCCAGACCTACCGGATGGAAGTGCCCGAGGCTGGCAAGCTGGTCGAGCAGGAAGTGCCGCTCAGGAACGCAATGAACGAGGTCCTCCGCGACGAGTACGTGAAGGACTGCCAGCGCGGCCTCGATCGCTGGAACAAGACCCTGCAGAAGGCAGGCGTGAAGGGAATGACGCTGCGCCTGCCGCATCGCCGGTTCCACCGCAGCGTGGGACCCTGCGCGGGACTGTTCTTCGATCCGGACGGCAAGCTGATCTCCGAAGCGGAGTTCAAGGCTCAGGAAGGCGAATGGCTCCCGACCGCGGAGGACCGCGCGTTCGTGAAGTCGCTCATGCACCCCGTGGTGGAGCCTGGGAAGATGGCGTCGTGGGTGGCCGCGCCCCCCAAAGGCATCAACGGGATGCCGATCGAGTTCGAGTACGTCCGGCCACCCGACGCCTGAGTCTTCAGGTCTCGATCACATCCGGTGCGGCCGAAGTCCGGTATCCTTCTTGGGCGGCTTCGGCGGCGTGAGCGTCGTCCCGGCGGTGTTTGTAGTGGTCACGTTTCCGATGAAGGGCTCCGTCGGCGGGAAGCGTCCCGACAGGCCGGCGGCGTGCTGCGCCGCGTGCTCGAACCCCGCGGCCAACTTGATCAGCGTCGGCTCGCTGAAGGCAGTGCCGATGAAGCTGATGCCCATCGGCATCCCCAGCACGTTGGCAGCCGGCACCTGGACGATGGGGTAGCCCGGCCCGCCGGCCAGCCCCGAGCTGGCAAAGATGAAGTGATCGGAGAGGATCAGGTCGGTGGTCCAGCCCGGGCTGTCGGTGGGCGCCACCACGGCATCGAGGTTGTTGTCGTGCAGCGCCTTATCGAAGGCGGCACCGGCGTCGTGGTCGGAGGCCAGCGCCTGATTGTAGGTCTCCCCGTTGGGAAACTGCTTCGACGTGAAGATCGGCTGCGGGTTGTTCGCCGGATCGGTGCCGCTCGTGTCCATCAGGTTGGCGAGCTCGAAGATCTCCTGGAAGAAGTACGGCATCTCGCTGGTCGCGTGGGCGTTGTTGAAGACGATGGCGTCAGCGAGCGTCTTGTTCGCCATCGGCACACCGACGCGAGTGGCGAAGTACTTCTGCACGTCGAGCTTGAAATCGTAGAGCAGCACCTCGAACTCGCCATCCGCCGTGACGGAGGGGAAACCCCGGGCATCGAGGGCATCGAGGTCCACGACAGTAGCGCCGGCCGCCTGGATGGCGGCGATCGCATTGTCGAACGCGGCCACCACCTGGGGCGGCGCATTGTCGATGCCCTGCCGCGTCACACCGAGGCGCGCGCCGGCCAGTCCATTGGGATCCACGAACGCGGTGTAGTCGGCCGGAAGGCTCGGACGGGATTTGCCGGTCCCTTGCCACCCAAGCGGCACGCCAGAGGTTGCGGGATCGCGCGGATCAGGAGTGCGGCTGGCGACGACGTTGAGAGCGGCCGCCGCATCGGCTGAGGCCGACGGTGGGCTTGAGGCCCACCACGCTGTTGACGTTGGCGGGACAGACGATGCTGCCGTCGGTCTCCGAGCCGAAGCTGATCGCCGCGAAGTTGGCCGCCGCGGCCGCCCCGGACCCCGAGCTCGAGCCGCAGGCGTTGCGATCGAGCGAGTACGGATTGTGGGTCAGCCCGCCGCGTCCCGACCAGCCACTGGTGGAGAAGAAGGAACGGAAGTTGGCCCATTCGGAGAGATTGGTCTTTCCGAGGATGACCGCGCCGCCCGCGCGGAGCTTGGCCGCCACCGTCGAGTCCTTGAGTGCGGGCTTGCCAGCGAGCGCGAAGGAGCCCGCGGTCGTCTGCATCCTGTCGCCGGTGTCGATGTTGTCCTTGA
>VBLM01000509.1 GCA_005879095.1 Deltaproteobacteria bacterium | reverse complement strand
CGCCACCGCCGCGGCGGGCGACGGCAAGGAGCTCTACTGCACGCCCTCGTTCCTGCCGGCCGAGAGTCCGCAGGCGAGCGTCCTCGGCATCTGCAGCTTCACGCCGGCGGCCGCTACCGCGCTGGGCGGCGCCGGCGATTCCTGTGCCGCGCACACCGACAACGACTGCCGCAGCGGCGTCTGCCTCTCCGACGGACCGGTCACGTGCTTCGCCGGCTGCGTCTCCAACGCCGACTGCAGCCGCGACGGCGCGGCGTCGACGGTCTACTGCCTCGACGTCGATTTCCAGACGCCCTACAAGTCCAATCTCGTCGCCTCTTGCGAGCCGAGCTGCCGCGACGACGCCGATTGCACCGCGCTCGGCGGCCTCGGACGCAGCTGCGATCCGCAGCCGACCCACAACGGCTCCTCGTGGCGGGCGGCGTGCTCGCCGGTGAGCGGCAGCGGCGTCGCCGGATCGAAGTGCACCGGCGGCAGCGATTGCGAGAGCGGCACCTGCATTACCGGCGCGACGCTGCAGGCCATCGAGCTCGCCCAGTCTGTCTCCGGCTTCAGCGCGAAGGACGGCTTCTGTCTCGGCTCGGCATCGTCTGCTTCCGACTGCGCGACCGCCGGCACCGTCTTCAGCATCAGCCCGGCGCTGCCGCTTTCGCCCACCAACGGCGACCAGGGCGTGATGGGCCGGCCGAACCCCGGCGTCTGCTGGCCGGTGGGCTGCACGCGCGACGCCAACTGCGCCGGCCTCTCCGCCGACTCGGGCACGCCGCGCGTCTGCGCGCCGTACAAGACCACGACCGTGACCACGACCGACACCGTCACCTCGTGCACCACCGATTCGCAGTGCACCAGCGGCACCTGCAACACGACGACGAACAACCCGAACAACAACTTCGGTCCCAACGGGAAGTGCCGCGCGGTGAGCTGGGCGCTCGAGTGCGCGCCCTCGCTCGGCGCCGCGAAGCTCGGCCCCGGCGCCGCCTGCGTCCACAGCGACGACTGCAGGCTACCTCGGCATGACGGCGATGTTCTGTCAGCCCTGAGGCTTGACCCAATCTTTCAGCTTTTGCACCGCGTGGTGAAAGTTCACCTTGGCGTTGACCTCGGTGATGCCGAGCGCCTGCGCGATCTCGGCGAAGGGCAGATCGCCGTCGATGCGCAGGAGCAGCACCTCGCGCTGCCGCCGCGGCAAGCGCGCCACGGCCTCGCGCACGACCTTCTGCTGCTCGCGCGCCTCGAGGCGATCGTGCGCTTCCGGCGCCGACGGCGGCGGCTCGTGCTCGGTCTCGCTCCGATCGAAGCGCGCGATGTCACGCAAGTGGTTCTTGGCGAGATTGACCACGATGCGAAAGAGCCACGACTTGAACGACCCGCCGCGCCAGCCGCCCGCGCGCTCGCTGGCGTTGATGAACGCGCGCTGCGCAAGGTCCTCGGCGTCGTCCTCGTCGCGCGTGAACCGCCGTGCGATGGCCAGCACCGCGCGCTGGTAGCGGCGTACCAGCGTCTCGAACGCGCGCGTGTCGCCGCCGCGGAACGCCTGCAGGAGCTCGGCGTCGGTTGCGTCGGAATGCACGGCGCGAACCCTTAGCGATTGACGGAGGAAAAAGCGAGGGCTAGATGCGTGCCCCATGCTCGACCTGCGATTCGTGGTGGCGAACCTCGGCGAGGTGAAGAAGCGGCTTGCGGCCCGAGGCGGCCATGCCACGGACGCGCTGGCGCCGATCGAGCAGTTGGCGGCGGAGCGGCGCGCGCTGATCCAGTCGACCGAGACGCAGCGGGCCGAGCAGAAGAAAGCTTCGGAGCAGATGCGGACGCTGAAGGGCGACGAACAGGCGCAGCTGCGCGCGCGGCTGAAGACGTTGAGCGACGAGGTGAAGGAGAAGGACGCGCGGCTGAAAGAGGTGGAGGTTTCCATCGAGCAGGCGCTCCTGAACGTGCCGAACCTGCCGCACTCGAGTGTGCCGGTCGGGACTTCCGAGAAGGACAACAAGGTCGTACGCGAGTGGGGCCAGAAGCCCGCGGTCTCTTCGCCGAAAGAGCATACCGAGATCGGCGAGAAGCTCGGGCTGCTCGATTTCGAGCGGGCGGCGAAGGTGAGCGGCGCGCGGTTCGCCTTTTATCGGGGCGCGCTGGCGCGGCTGGAGCTCGCGCTGGTGCAGTTCTTTCTCGATTCGGCCCGCGAGCGCGGATATCTCGAGCTGATTCCGCCCTACCTGGTCAACGCCGATTCGATGCGCGGCACCGGCCAGCTGCCGAAGTTCGAAGAGGATTTGTTCAAGACGACCGCGGGGTTCTACCTGATTCCGACCGCGGAAGTGCCGGTGACGAACTATCACCGCGACGAGATCCTCTCCACGATGCCGCTGAAGTACTGCGCGTTTTCTCCGTGCTTCCGCAGCGAAGCCGGCAGCTACGGCAAGGACACCAAGGGCATCATCCGCCAGCACCAGTTCCACAAAGTCGAGCTCGTCCGGTTCGAAGAACCGGACGACGCTCTTTCTGCTCTGGAACAGCTGGTGGCCGACGCACAGGCGCCTTTACAGAAGCTCGGCCTGCACCATCGCGTCGTCGCGCTCTGCACGGCCGACCTCGGCTTTTCGGCCGAGAAGACGTACGACCTCGAGGTCTGGCTGCCGGGGCAGAACGCCTTCCGCGAGATCAGCTCCTGCAGCACCTTCGGCGACTACCAGGCACGGCGCGCTTCGATCCGCTTCCGGCCCGCGCAGGGCGAGAAGCCGCGGCTGGTGGCAACGCTGAACGGCAGCGGCCTCGCGGTCGGCCGCACCGTCGTGGCCATCCTGGAAAACGGCCAGCAACCGGACGGGAGCGTCGTGCTGCCCGAAGCGATCCGCCCCTACATGGGCGGCATGGAGCGTCTCACGTGATCCTCGCCATTCTC
>VBLM01000079.1 GCA_005879095.1 Deltaproteobacteria bacterium | reverse complement strand
AACCCTGGTGGGATCTCGACGCTGCGTCTCTACCTGCTCAGGCTCGTCTTCGCCGGCACCTTCCTGTTCGTGGGGGCGGGCGCGTGGAAGGCCATCCTGACGCACGACGGACCATGGGATCCGCTGCATGGAGTGGCTTTCAGTTTCTGGGCTGCCTACTCGGCCCTGATGGTCCTGGGGGTGCGGCAGCCGCTGAAGATGGTGCCTCTCCTGCTGTTGCAGCTCTTCTACAAGTTGGTCTGGCTTGCCGGCCGGATGGCCACCATCTTCCTCTTCGCGCTCGTCGTGGATCTCGTAGTGGTGCCTTGGCCCTACGCGTTGAGAAACTATTTCTTGAAGGGAAGCGTCGACCAGCCGGAAAGCTAAGCCAGTCGTCGTGGCGCACGGCCGGAGGCGCCCCCAAATTGAGTTGCGAAGGAGACGAGCTATGGCCCCGAGTGCACGTGAGACGCTGCGAATCGGCTACGGGCTTCTGCCCATCGTGGCCGGAGCGGACAAGTTCACCAACCTGCTGGTCGACTGGGAGAAATATCTCGCGCGGGATTTCGAGCGCAAGTCACCGGTGAGCGGGCGGGCCTTCATGCGCTTCGTCGGCGTGGTGGAGATGGCGGCGGGTGCGCTGGTGCTGTCGCGCTGGACGCGGCTGGGCGCGTGGGTCGTGGCCGGCTGGCTGTCGGGCATCACGCTCAACCTGCTCTTCTCGCGTCACTACTACGACGTCGCCGCGCGCGACGCCCTGCTCGCGCTGGGCGCCGTCGCGCTGGGGCAACTCTCTCGCGAGGAGGCAGTGAAGCGCGCGCAGCCCGCGATCGAACGACAGTCGACCGTGCTCGGCCAGCACGCGCAGGAAGCTGTGATGCGTCACTGAAGGGTTCGGGAACACGGCGGCGACCTTCGCCAAGTTTCAGTAGTCCCTGCTCTCGATCTCCAGGACGATTCTCGCCTGCGGGCTCGCTGCAGCGGCGCCGGGCTCTCGCAACAGGGCCGGCGAGAGCTCCGCTCGACTCCACACCTTCCGCATGGTCTCGAGAAAGGCGCGCGCCTCGAGGGCGCCGTCGAAATCGAGGTCGATGATCACGTACCCGGGATCGTCCATGGGCCGAAATACCCGGTAGCGGCGCACGCCGGACTGTTTCCGGCCAGCGGGGTCACGGTCGAACGCCGCCTTCCAGGTCTCGAAGTCACGAATGGCATGCTCGATCTTCACGGTGAACATGGAGCCTTGTATCTTGTGTGCCCGAGGCCGGCAGGCCGCCAAAGCCAAGGCCAGGAAGGCCGTGAAGGAGCCCAGGTCGCCGGCCTCTGTTCTCGCGAAGACCCCGAACGGTTGTGCGAGCTGCGAGCTCGGATCGAACAAGGCTGACGCGAGCGGGAGAGAGGGGCGCAAACCAGTGTTCGTCGGCATCGATGTGGCGAAGGAGAGTCTGGAAGTTGCGGTGCGGCCGAGCGGTGAGAGCTGGCGTATCGCGAACGACGACGCCGGGATCTCGAGCGAGCGACGCAAGGAACCGTGCGGTTGACCGTGCCACCCGGGCTCGCCGAGTCGTTCGTTGGCCCTGCGCTCGTGCGTCTGCGCAGCAAACATCCTCGCATCCAGATCGAGCTCGACGCCTCGATCCGCCTCGTCGATCTCACTCGACGGGAAGCCGATCTTGCCATTCGCACGCGGCGCCCCTTATCCGGCGACCTCGTCAGCGTGAAGCTGGGCGAGCGCCGGTGGACGCCGATGGTTGCCGCGGATCGCGCAAAGAAAACCACCAAGGATTGGGGAACGCTCCAGTGGATCGGATGCGCTGCTTCCGCCCGTCTATGCGCGACTGGCGGCGGTGGCGCCGGTCCGCTGCACTTCCGCGCTGGCGTCCTCCGTCAACGAGCTTCCCATCAGCGAGACGTGGCTCGTTGGTCACCGCGCGTTGCGCGCGGTGCCCCGGGTCGCGGCCGTGTGGGAATTCATGGTCGAACAGTTCAGGAAATTCGAGCGACCCTGACCGCGCGTTCGAACCGGCGACCTTCGCCTTGGCAACGCGCAAGGTTCAACTAGACGCCTTCATGACGCGATGCGTCCCGCCCCGGGACGAGTCCACCGCCAATGGACAATCGAGCGCGACGATCCCCGGTTGAGGTGAGCCACGGAAAATAGCGGAAGAGCGGGCCGCACACCACGCCATGCGCCGGTGCGCGGAGCAAGCAGTTGGAGCGGAACACCGGGTTCGAACAGTTCGAACCGGCGACCTTCGCCTTGGCAAGCCGCCATTCAACCGATTCTAGCGGGCTTTCGAGAGGTCGCCGGTATTGAGGACCGCGCGCTTCCGTCGGGCCATGCTTGCCCCCTTCGCGGTGACAGAGCCTGAACACAGCCCGGCGCGGTCTATTCGAGGCGCACGCCCTTGCGTGAAGGCGCTATGCTCCAGGGATGAGCCTGGGAACCGGCGCGTGCCTGTCGCTACTGCTCCTGGTTGCGCCCGCGGCGGGCGCGGAGGAGCACGAGTACACGATTCGCTACAATGGTGTCCGCTGCAAGGCGGCGCCCTGTCCCACGCTGGACGCGACGCCGGTCGCGGGAGGGAAAGTGGTTCGCCTCACCGGGCTTGATCTCTCGGCGGTGGGCGGATCGGAGCGCGAGATCATCGATCGCAAGGCGATCGTCCGCGGCACCGTGGTGGTCGTGCCGCTCGCCATTCGCGCAGAGACGCTCCTCCGGGTGACGCGCGTCCGTTACCCCCATAGACGTCGATGATCCCGGCTCGAGCCGGCGCGTCGTGATGCAGACCGGCGCCCGCAAGTCTCTCGGCGACGGCTTTTGAGCCTCGAACGCGGGGCGGAAATTCGCTTCGCCGTCGAAGCGGGGACGACTGGAACTAACCGCAGGAACTCGCGACGGAAGGCATCGCCCTCCGCAGCGTAGAGCTACACTCGATGCATGCCCGCGCCCATCCACGTCGTACCCTACGACCCGACCTGGCCGGTACGATTCGCTGAGGAGCGGGCGGCGCTGGCCGAGGTGCTGGCTCCCTGGCTGGCCGGGCCCATCGAGCACATCGGCTCGACGGCGGTGCCGGGGCTCGTGGCCAAGCCCGTCATCGACATCATGGCGGCAGTGGAGTCGCTCGACGCCTCGCGGCCGGCGCTCGCCGCTGTCGCCGCGCTCCACTACGTCTATTTTCCGTATCGTGCCGAGATCATGCATTGGCTGTGCAAGCCGTCGGACGAGGTGCGCACTCACCATCTGCACCTCGTACCCTGCGGCAGCGCGCTGTGGCGTGAGCGTCTGACTTTCCGCGATCGGCTGCGCGCCGATCCGCGCGTCGCCGCCGAGTACGCGGCACTCAAGCTGTCGCTCGCCGCCAAGTACGAATTCGATCGCGAAGCCTACACCAACGCCAAGGAGTCGTTCGTGCGCCGTATCCTCGCCCTCCGCGGCTAGCCGGCGACGCGAGGCCTCCTGCGACGTTGTCGTCACGCTCGCTCACCGCATGTCGGGGTTGCGCGGCCGGGTGGGGCAGGAGCAGAGTGCCTTTCATGGAAGCGGATCGACGCACGGCTCCGCGATCGCTGCGCAGGCTTCGCGTGCTGGTCGGAGGCGACACTGCGTTCACCGCCGACGTAACCGCGAACGGCTTCTGCATCGAGACCCCGCGGCTGGCTCAACCCGGAACGTCGATCAGCGGAACGATCAGGGTGGGTGATCGCGAGTTCGCGTTCACCGGCATGGTGTGCTGGGCGCGCAGCGACGATCCGCAGCATGGGCGGATGGGCGTGCGGTTCCTCGACGTTCCGCGTGAGTTTCAGTTCGAGTTCGCCTCGCTGCACTGACGACGGCAACCCTATCGAGCTGGACGAACCTCCTTCTCCCGGACGAGGGAAGCGTCGTACAGAACGCCGAGCAGTGCACTGCCGAGCATCCGCGCGTGAAGCGTCGCGATCCCGTGATACCGTTCGGCTCGTTGATCCGGAGGCGCGGTGTCTCTGGCTCTGTTTGCCGAATTGAAACGCCGGCGCGTCTTTCGCGCCCTGGTCGGGTATGGCATCGCGGCTTTCGCGGTGCTCCAGATCGTCGAGCCGGTGATGCATGGCCTGCGCTGGCCCGACACGGTGCTCTCGTATGTGGTGGTCGCGCTCGCCGTCGGGTTCCCGATCGTCGTCACGTTGGCCTGGATCTTCGACGTCAACCAGGGGCGCGTGGAACGCACCGGTGGCGGACCGGGCGGCGCACGGCTCGTGCTGATCCTCGCCGGCATCGGAGCGCTCGCAGCGGCGCCGGGGCTTCTCTGGTATTTCGTCTGGCGTACCGATCGAGGCGCGGCGGCGCGGGCGCGAGAACCGTCGATCGCCGTCCTGCCTTTCGTCAATCTGAGCAGCGACAGGGAAAACGAATACTTCTCCGACGGAGTGACCGAGGAGATCATCAACGCGCTCGCCAACGTGGACGGGGTCCGCGTCGTCGCCCGCACATCCGCTTTCTCCTTCAAGGGCAAGAACGTCAACGTCCGCCAGGTCGGCGAGGAGCTGAACGTCGCCACGGTCCTCGAAGGCAGCGTGCGCCGGGAGGGCAATCAGCTTCGGATCGCGGCGCAGCTGATCGGCGCAGCGGACGGGTACCACATCTGGTCGAAGACGTTCGACCGGGAGCTGAAGAACGTCTTCTCGCTCGAGGACGAGCTGGCGCGCGCGATCGTGCAGTCGCTCAAGCCGAAGCTGGTGCCGGAGCGCGCGCTGGTGCAGCAGGCCGCCGTGAGCACCGAGGCGCACGATCTCTACCTGAAAGGGCGGTATTTCTGGAACCAGCGCTCGAGGGAGTCGCTGACCAAAGCCAAGGCATCGTTCGAGCAGGCGGTTGCGCTCGACCCGAAGTATGCGGTCGCGCATTCCGGTCTGGCCGACTGTTACACGCTGCTCATCGATTATGGCCGCGCGAGCTCTGCGAAGACGCTGCCCAAGGCCGAGGCACACGCGCGCGAGGCTTTGGAGCTGGACGATTCGCTCGCCGAAGGCCACGCCTCGCTCGGCGCCGTCGCTCAGCATGAATACGACTGGGATACCTCCGAGCGGGAGTTGAAGCGCGCGATCGAGCTGCGGCCAGGATATGCGACCGCGCACCAGTGGTACGCAGAGATTCTCTGGATGAAAGGGCGGCTCCCGGAGGCGCTCGCGCAGGCAGAGCAGGCCCGGCAGCTCGATCCCACCTCGCCGATCGTCAACCTGATCGTCGCGGTCACGTATTTGTATGGCCGCGATTATGACCGGGCCATCGAGCAGGCGACGAAGACGCTCGAGTTGGACCCCGCCTTCCCGTCGACGCGGGCGTATCTGGCGATGGCTTATCTGCAGACAGGAAAGCTTGCCGAGGCGATGGCGACCCTCGACGCGGAGCCGGGCAAGCTCCAAGGCATGCGCGCGCAGGTGCTTGCTGCCAGAGGCGAGCTGGCCGCGGCGAAGCGATTGTTGTCCGAAACCGAAGCGCGTCTCGGCCCGGATCCGGGGCCTCGCCTCGGACTGGCCGCGGCCCATCTTGCGGTCGGCGACAAGGAGGGCGCATTCACCTGGCTCGAGCGAGGGGTGGAGGAGCAGGACCCGTTGCTTCCGGCGGGAGTGAAGTGGGGTCCGAACTGGGACCCCGTCCGCTCCGAGCGCCGCTTTCAGAAGCTGCTCCGGCGGATGAATCTCGAATGACTTCAGCGGCCCCAGCGCAATGCCGCGGTGTGAACCGGGGCGTCCCAAAGGCGGAGTAGGTCGTC
>VBLM01000508.1 GCA_005879095.1 Deltaproteobacteria bacterium | reverse complement strand
GGCGACCGGGTGGTGGTGGTCGAGGGCGTCGACGCTTCACCCTGCGGCGGAACGCACCCCAAGCGAACCGGCGAGGTCGGTTGCATCGCGGTCCTGCGCGCGCAGCGCTGGGGCGAAGGCAAGGCCCGGATCGAGTTCGTCTGCGGCAACCGGGTGGTGAAGCTCCTGCGCGAAGCGAACGAGACGTTGTTGCAGGCGGCGGATGCCTTGAAAGCTGCTCCGGCCGACCTCGCCCAGGCAGCCGCGCGGGTCACCTCGGAATCGCAGGCGCGCCGCAAATCGCTGGAGTCTCTCCAGACCGATCTGGCGAAGCTCGAGGCCGCGCAATTGATGACCAAGCCGGGGCCGGTCGTGGCGAAGGTCGAACGCGGCGCTGCCTTCGCGCGGGCAGTCGCGCAGGCGATTTCGTCCCGAAGACGGCCGCGCCCACCTCTGCTTCGCACGCCCCAAGGGCGAAGGGCCGGCGATGGGCACGCTCCTGAAAGAAGCGCTCGCCATCCTCGGCGGCAAGGGCGGCGGCGGCCCGGAATTCGCACAGGGCAGCGGCGACCCCGCGCGGCTCGACGACGCGCTCGCTCTCGCCGCGGGCAAAATCTAAAGCGCTCCGCGGTGCGCTTTTGTAGTTTTTTGTCGCCTTCCCGCCCCGCTGATACTCTGCCGCGTGCGTGCGGCTTCCCGTCAAATTGTCTTTGTTGCTCGCGGCGACGACCGCGTTTCCGCTGCTGCTGGCGACGGCCTTCACGCTGCCGCAAGGACGCGAGGCACTGCGCAGCCAGCTCGATCAGATCTATGCGCAGGACGCCCGCGCCCTGGCCGCCGAAGTCCATCGCACGCTGGTCGACAAGCTCGACGCGCTGACGCTGGCGGCCTCCACGCTGCGGCTCGGCGAGCTGGACCCCGAGGCGCGCGAGCAGGCGCTGCTCCTCATCTACCGCGAGACCCGCGGCGCCGACGTGGTCGGCCTCTTCGACTCGCATGCCGATGGAATCGGCGACACCATCCGCTTCGAAAAGCTCTCCGGCGAGCTGGCCAGCGAGCACGAGCCGGTCGACGAGGCCGCACTGACGGCCTATGCCGCCAAGGTGCCGCTCCAGGGCGCGCTGCATACCGGGCTCGCCATCGGCCCGGTCTACGTGCTCCCCGACGCGACCGGCAAGCCGATCCCGCGCCTGGTGCTGGCGGTGGCGGTGGCCGGCGCGAAGAACGCCAAGTGGGTACTGGGCGTCGAGATTTCGCTGCGGCGGCTGGCGGAGAGCTTCGAACGGTTCCGGCCCGGCGAGTCCGGCGCGGCCTTCCTGCTCGACGGCGAGAGCAAGGTCATCGTCCACACCGAGAGAGAGCTGGTGCTCAAGCAGGCCAGCATGAAGGAACACCCGCTGGTGAAGGGCGTGCAGAGCGACGAGTGGCTCGGCGCCAACGCGACGGTTCCGCTCCTCGGGTGGAAGGCTGTCGTCCAGGAGCCGGCCGACGAGGCCCTGCGGCCGCTGCGTCACCTCCAGAAGCAGTCGATGATCTGGCTCGCGGTGGGCCTCATCGTCGCGGTGCTGCTCGGCGTGACGTTGGTGCGGACCGTGACCGCGCCGATCAAGAAGCTGCGCGAAGCCGCGCTGGCGGTGACCGGCGGCGCACTGGAGACATCTGTCGACGTCAAGAGCCACGACGAGCTGGGCGAGCTCGCCACCGCTTTCAACACGATGACCCGCGGCCTGCGCGAGCGCGAGGGCCTCAAGCTCACCCTCGCGCTCTCCGAAACGCTTGAATTACCTGAAGTTTTGGAGCGCCTCCTGGACAGCCTCGGCCGCGCGGTCAAGTTCGACGAGGCCTCGGCCCTGATCAAGACCCGCGACGGCATGGACGTGATCGTCAGCCGTGGCCCGCGCGGCAAGGACGAGGCGCGCCGGATCATTCCCAGCTCCGCCCACGTCGACAAGGCGATCGCGACCATGCAGCCGGCGCTCAACGACGGACGGCAGATGATGGCGCTGCCGCTGATCCAGCGCGGGCTGGTGATCGGCGTCGTCTGCCTCGAGTGCAAGGCGGCTTACGGCGAGGCGGAGGTGCTGCTGGCTTTCTCGCTGACGCAGCCCGCCGCGATGGCGGTGGAAAACGCGCGCCTTTTCGACGAGGTGCAGCGGCTGGCCACTCTCGACGGACTGACAAACACCTACAACCGCCGCCACTTCATGGACATGGCCCGGCTGTCGTACGACAGCGCGCGGCGGTTCGGCCAGCCGCTCTCGGCGGTGATGCTCGACGTCGACCATTTCAAGAGCGTGAACGACCGCTACGGCCACGCGGTGGGCGACCAGGTGCTGCGCGCGCTGGCCGATCGCTGCCGGTCGGCGCTGCGGTCGATCGACATCCTCGGGCGTTATGGCGGCGAGGAGTTCGCCATCCTGCTGCGCGGGACGAAGAAGCACATCGGCGCGATGGTGCTGGCCGAGCGCATCCGGCAGCGCGTCGCGGAAGACCCGATCCAGACCGACGCCGGGCCGGTCTCGGTGACGATCAGCATCGGCGTCGCCGGTATGGACAACATGACCCACGACCCCGGCGACCTCTTCAAGCGGGCCGACATCGCGCTC
>VBLM01000507.1 GCA_005879095.1 Deltaproteobacteria bacterium | reverse complement strand
GGGCTGGCCGGTCTTGGGGTCCAGCTCGAGCGAGACGCCGGCCGGCACGTTGGAGAAGGCGAGGTCGCCGGGGCCGCGCATGCCGGGATCGGCGTCGCGGCGGGCGCCGCCGTGGACCCAGAAGGCGTCGGGCTGGTTGATCGGGGCGAGCGCGATCTTGCGGTCGTGGAGCAGCTGGTTGACGGCGAACGAGTCGATCCCGTTGGGCGCCTCGGCCTCGGGCGCGAAGAGATGGTGCTTGCGGAAGAGGGCGCGCCACTGGAGCGCGTCGAGGATGGGCGGCGCGTCCGGCTTCTTGATCTCGACCGCCTTGAGGCCGTGGCGGAAGAAAGCGGCGACCAGATCGCGGACCGCGTCTTCGCCGTGGCCGGTGCGGAAGGCGAGGCGCGGCCGCACGGTCGGTGGCGGCAGATCCGAGCCGGGCGGAACGTTCGCGGCCACCGGTTCGGCCCAGCGCGCCGGATGGTGGGCCCAGGTCCAGGCGGCGACGAAGAGGTCGAAGCTGTCCCACGATTCGGGACTTCGCTCGAGTTGGTAGTCCTTGGGCAGGCCGGCGCCGTTCGCTTCCTTCAGCGCCTTTTCGATCTCCTTCCGGTACTCCATCCAGTGCAGGTAGGCGTCCTCGATGGCCGGCGAGAGGTAGGCGATGACGTCGACCTGCGCGCGCTTGGGAACGAACCAGTACTTGCCGTCGACCTTGCAGCGCTCGACGGCCTCGGGGAGATACTCGTCCATCGCCGGCTGCAGCTCTTCCGGCGGCGCGCCGTCCTGGATCGGCCGCAGCGCGCCGTCGCTTCGCAGGTCGTCGGCGTATTCGTCGTCGATGTCGGCGAGAAGGATGCCGGTCGGGCTCTTCGCTTCGGCGATCAGCTTCTCGTAGGCCTCGTCGAAGTCCTTGGCGAGGACGTACTGGAGGTCGAGATCGTGCTCCGCGCCGAATTCGGAGAGCTCGTTGGCCATCATCCACTTCGCCCGCGGCTCGCTGGCGCGAAGGAGGATGCGCGCGGTCGTGCGGCGTTTCAGGTGCGGTCGATCCGGTTCGAGGTTGATGAGCAGGAAGGCGATGTTGACGCCGATTCCGACGAGGAGCAGCGCCTGGAGGAGGACGCGCTTGAGCACGGCGGGCTTTTAACAGAAGGAGAACGAAAAGGAGAATGAGAAGGAGAAGGACAAGGAGCCGGAGCAGCCTCGCGCCAGGCCTTCGGCCTGTCACTGCGGCTGCATTTTTCGGTGTGTAGCTCGCTGCGCTCGCGCTTTTCGTAGATATCCGTCGTCTGTTCGGCGTCGTTTCGGCCTCCCGCCTTCGGCGTTTTTTGAGGAGGCCGAAACGATGCCGAACGAGACGACTTTCATCCTTCACGAAAAATTGATTGCGTGGCAGGTGGCTTGCGAGCTGCTGCGGGTGGTTTGCGATGCGCGGATTTCCGATGCGAAATTGCGCGACCAGGCGATGCGGGCCGCACAGAGCACGTGCCTGAACATCGCGGAAGCAAACGGTCGTTTTTCTCTGGCGGACCGGCGCCGCGTCTTTGCGATCGCGCGCGGTGAAGCGGCCGAGGCCGTCGCGGCGGTGCAGGTTGCAGCGATGTCCGGACGCTGTCGCGAAGACGCCGCCCAAGACGCACGCCGCGTCGGCGCCCGCGTCGCCGCACT
>VBLM01000506.1 GCA_005879095.1 Deltaproteobacteria bacterium | reverse complement strand
GTTACGAGCGCGATCAGACGCCGGTCAAGGCCGCGCTGGACGCCTTCCAGAAGTTCGTCGCGGCGTATCCAAAGAGCGACTTCGCGGTGCGCGCGCGCGACCTGATCAACGACTGCCGCGAGCGGCTGGCGGCACACGACCGGTACGTCGCGGGGTTCTACTGGAAGCGGCACGCGTGGCGGGGCGCGGCGGGGCGGCTGCTCGAGCTGGCCGACGCGTACGGCGACCTTCAGGATGGCCGACTGCGCGGCGACTCCCTCTGGCGCGCGGCGGTCGCGTACTACAACGCGAAGGATTTCACGGCGGAGCGCAACGTGCTCACGCGCCTGGTGCAGGAGTCGCCGAACGATTCGCACCGGAAGGAAGCGGAGACGCTGCTCAAGACGTTGCCATCGGGGAATGCGCCGCCGCAAGGCACGCCGGCGCCGCAACCCGGCGCCGAGCGGCCGGGCGAAGTTCCCACCGCGCCGCCCATCGAAAGGCCCGAGTCGGCGCCGAAGCCGGGCGAGCCGGTGGGAGCGCCGGCGCCGAAGCCGGAGAAGTGATCCGGGGTCCGCGGGCCGCGGGCCGCTCAGCTGCAATTGAGCCCCCGCAGGGGGCTTGTCTTCGCTAGACCCGGCCTTCAGGCCGGGTCGTCAGGACCGTTCTGGTTCTCGTTCTGGTTCGTCGCCCTATGGGCGACGTAGCGGGGGGAGTGGTACGAGGGGGGCGGAGCCCCCCTTGTACAGGTCGGCGGCGCTGTGCGCCGGCGCCGCCCCAAAAAGAAGTGGCGCCCGTCGAAAATGGGGACACGTACCGATTTCCGGCCGTCGCCGCCGGTCGCGAGCGAAATCGGTACATGTCCCCATTTCGCACCCACGAGAAGTGATACGATCGTCGGCGTGGGCACGGACGACCAACTGAGGGAGCTGGTCGCCCTCGGCAAAGAGCATTTTCAACGCGGCGACTATTCGCTCGCGGCCGGACACCTGGAACAGGTGGTGGCGCGGGGCGCGGCGTTCGCGGACGTGCACCACATGCTCGGGGTCATCTATCACCACCTCGGCGAGTTCGAGTCGGCGCAGCGAGCGTTCCAGAAGGCGCTGGAGATCAATCCGAACTACGTCGAGGCGGCGCTGAATCTCGCCATCGTCTGCAACGATCTCGGGCAGTACGAGAAGGCGCAGCAGGTCTACGGCGACGCGATCGCGCGCTCGCGCAGCCGGCAGCCGCGGGATCCCAATGGCGACGAGCCGCTCGACTCGTATACCCGCGGAAAGATTGCGAATTTACATGCGGCCGTGGCCGATGGGTACCTGTCGGTGCGGCGGCCGAACGATGCCGCCGCCGAGTACCGCCGCGCGCTCTCGCTCTGCCCGACCTTCGTCGATCTGCGGCTCAAGCTGGCGAGCGCGCTGCGCGAGTCGGGCGACGTCGACGGCGCGCTGGCGGAGTACCGGCTCGCGGTCCAGCACGCACCGGCCTACGTGCCGGCGCGGGTGGCGCTGGGGACTGCGTTGTACGCGGGCGGGAAGCTGGACGAGGCCGTGCAGCAGTGGGAAGAAGTATTGCGGATGGAGCCCTCGCACCGGACCGCCGCGATGTACCTGAAGCTCGCCCGGGGACGTCGATGACCGACCGCGGCTACGCGCTTCGCTTCATCAGCGGGAAGTACCAGGGCGGCGAGTATCCGCTCGCGGAGAACGGCGAGCTGGTGATCGGGCGCAGCTCGGACCTCGACATGGTGCTGATCGAGGACATGGTCTCGCGCAAGCACGCCAAGATCACGCTGGCGCCGGGGCAGATCACGATCTCGGATCTGGGTTCGACGAACGGGACGTTCGTCAACGGCGAGAAAGTGAAGCGGGCGCGGCTGAAAGAGGGCGACCGCATCTTGATCGGTACTTCGATTTTGAAGCTGGTCAGCATGACGCGGCAGGCGGGCGCGCCGGTCATCGACGCCAAGGCGGCGCAGCAGAACCTCGAGCGGACCGCGGCGGCGCAGGAAAAGAAGAGCGGCGGGCGGACGGCCGTGCAGGGGCGGCTCGAGGAAGTGCCGCTGGTCGATCTGCTGCAGCTGTTGTCGACCTCGAAGAAGACGGGCGCGATCGTCATCAAGGGGTACCGCAGCGGACGCGTCCATTTGCGGTCGGGAAAGGTGGTTTCCGCGGTCATCGACGCGGACCCGACGCTGCCGCCGAAGAAGGCGTTGTACCGGATGGTGACGTGGACGCAGGGCGGATTCGAGTTCGTGCCGCACGAAGGCGAAATGCCGGCGATGCCGCAGGAGATCGCCGAGGGCACCGAGCAGCTGGTGATGGAGGCGATGCACCAGGCGGACGAGCTCGGGCGCGGGAACCTGCCCGCGGCGACGGCTGCGATCGGGATCGCGATGCCGCTGACGCCCAAGCTGCGCGATCTGCCGACGGACGAGGTCGATCTGGTGCAGCTGGTACACAACTACGGCGTCGTGCAGGCCGTGCTCGACCGCGCCTCGGGGTCCGATCTCGAGGTCTCGCAGAAGCTTGCGGCGCTCATCCAGCGCGGGTATCTGCGGCAGTTCTGATGCTCGAACAGAGTGAGCGCGCGCTCGGTCCTCCTGCGCGCGCAATTCGATAGTCCCGGGAACTCTTGTAGGCCCCGTCCGAGCGCTGACCTGCGCGCGGTTCGCGGCCAGCCGAGGGGCCTTCGGGAACCCCCGCTCGCACAAAGCGAAGGGGTCTGGAAAAAGCTCCGTGGGATGCTCTTTCGCTTGCGAATCGCTCCGAATTCCGTTATAGTCCCGAATCAAGATGAAGCAGATGGCATTGGATCTCAGGACGTGGGGCGGGAAGCGGAAGGACGCGGGCCGGCAGCCCAAAGGGCGTGTGGCGCTGGTGTCGCATGACGTGCGGCCCGAACTCGATGGGCGGACGCCGGTGCACGTGGTGCTCCGGGTGCTCGACGATGTACCCAGTTTGAGGACCCGGCCTGTGTTCGAGGAGATCTGCGCCGCGTTCAAGGCAGGCGGGGAGCGGAACGGTTTCCGGCTGACGCACTACTCGGTGCAGGGCAACCATCTGCACCTCATCGTCGAGGCGGCCGACAAGAAGACACTGTCGCGCGGGATGCAAGGACTGGCGATCCGCATCGCCCGAGCCGTAAATCGCGCAGCGATTCGGCGAGGGCGCGTTTTTGTTGATCATTACTTCGCGCACCAGCTGAAGGCGCCGACTGAAGTGCGGCACGCGATCCGCTACGTGCTGCAGAATCGCGCCATCCACACGGGCGTGCCGGATTTTCTCGATCGCTTCTCGTCGGCCGCCGAGGGCGCGCCGGTGAGGCCGGCGACGTTCTGGCTGCTCACGATCGGCTGGCGGAGGGCGCGCGGCGTGCCGCGATGGGACCGGCGCGTCCCGCTTTGATCATTGACACGCGCCCCACGCCGGATACGGCTGGACGCCGAAGGCTTTGCAGGTCAGGCCGCCAGGGCAGGCATGGCTCGCGTCGCAGAGCATCGTGCACACCGTCGCGCCGGCGCTGTTGGCGGTGGTCAGGCACTCCATGTTCGCGCCGCAATCGAAGTCCTTGGTGCACGAGGCGCCGAGCACGAGGGTTCCATACTTGTGGCAGACGGGGACGTAGCCGTACGTCGTCGTCTGGGCGAAGTCGCAGCTCGTTCCGGTGGCGCAGCCGGAGAACGGCGCGCATTGGTCGGCGGGGGCATAGCAGTAGCCGTAGAGCGGCGTGTGCTGGACCGAAACCGCGATGCACGCGCCGCCGCTGCAGTCGGACGCGGCGGCGCAGAGCTTTCGGCAAAAGCCTTGCCCCGCGGGAGAGAGGCTGCCGTCGCAATCCGCGCCTTGGGCGCACGTGTCGGCGGTGGCGGTGTATGTGCACGCCTGTCCCACCGCGAGATTGCCCGCCGGCGCGAGGCACGCCGGGACGCCGCTGCCGTTGAAATGGCAGACGTCTCCCGAGGCCGGCCGGCAGTCCTGCGTGACGGGATTGCAGCCGTTCGAACAGAGGTACTCGCAGGTGTACCCCGCTGCGGCGCATGGCATGGTGATCGTCCGCCGATCGACGCAGGTGCAGGTGCCGGCGGCGCTGGCGGGCGGATCGGTGCAAGTCAACGTCGAGGGTCCGTTCACCGTCGGGACGCAGGCCCAGTTGGGGTAGCTGCAGGTTCCGGTGCAGACCGTGCCGGTGCACGTCTTCCCGGTGTATCCCGCGATGCAGGAGCAGCGATTGTCGGGCGTGCAGTAACTGTGCTCCGGGCAGTTGCCGGAACCACAGGGTACGGTGAAGTAGGTCGCGCCGCAGCGGTTGAGGCAGTTGTTCGCGCCCGCCGGGGTCTGGGTCTGCACGCAGGCGGTCGGCGCTTTCGCGGTGCAGCCTTTCTTGCCGCTGTACCAGAGCTCGTTGCAGGTGAGCGCCGAGGGACAGGGCGAGCCGGTGCTGCAGTCGGCGAGGCAGCCCGTCGCGCCGGGGACGAGGCCGATCCGCCCGCTTCCGCACAGGCCGGACGCGTCCGACTTGGGCACACAGACGCCGGCGGTGCAGATCGCGTTGGAGCCGAAGGGGCCGCAGGCGGCGCCCTCGGTCGGGCAGGCCGAATCGAGGCCGAGGCCGCCGGTGATGCACGCCTTGGACGAGCCGTACCAGAGGCTCGCGCAGGCGGTTCCGCTGGCGCACGACTGGCCGCCGCTGCAGTCTGCCAGGCAGATGCCGGCGGTCGCGCTCGAGCAGACGAACCCCGAGGGGCAGGCGGCGCCGCCGCCGCACGCCGTCTGGCAGGTTCCGCCGCTGCAGGCGAGACCCGCGCCCGCCGGGCCGCATGCATCGCCGTCGGCGCCGGTGCACGCGCCACCCACGCCCTTGCCTTTCGGCAGGCACGCCGACGCGCCGCCGAGGCGGAGCGGCTCGCAGCTCAATTCGGCCGTGCAGCCGGCGGTGGCGGTGCACGATGTCAGGCAGACGCCGGCGCCGGTCGTCGCGCTGCAGATCCGGCCGCTGGCGCAGCCGGCGCCGTTGCTGCACGGTGGAGAGCAGCGGCCGGTGTCGCACTTGCCGGCGTTGCCGCAGTCGGCGTCCGTCGAGCAGACGACATCGGCCTGCGGCGAGGTGCAGCCGGTGCCGGGGAGACACGCCGTTCCGGTGGGGCAGCCCTGGTCGGCCGCGCAGGGAAACGGGGTCAGATCCGCCGGGTCCTTGGCGCATGCGGCGAGCAGCGCGGCGACGAGCAACCAGCGAACCCTCACGGGAACCTGCCCGCGATGACCAGGCCGGACGGCACTGCCGCGACCTGCACGTCCGAGCCCGAGTTCGAGAGCACCAGGATGGTCCCCACGCCGATCAGCGCGGCCGAGGCGACGCCGGTGACGATCGCGATCTTGTTGTAGGTCTTGCCCTTGTCGACCGCCGACTGCAGGTCTGCCCTGGTCGCGAATCCGCCCGCCTTGATGGTGTCGTTCTGCTTCGAGCCGGAATAGAGGAAGAACCCGAACGCCGCGGCCGACGCCGCCCCGACCCCGTCGAGCAGCCACCCGGTGTTGCGGCGCGATTGACGCTCGCGCGAGGCGACCTGGGCTCGCTCGCGCGCGGCCTGCTCGGCCTGCGCCTTGTTCTCGGCGGCGACGCGTGCGGCGGTCGCGCGTTCCTCTTCGGCGCGAATGGCGGCGCAGGTCGGTTGATCGCCGAAATCGCAAGCTTTTCGGCGTAGTTGCGCCGCGCGAGCGGGGTCCTTCGAGGCCAGCCGCAGGCAGCTCGCGGCGTCGCGGCCGTTGCAGGCCTCCTCGGTCAGCCGCGCGGCTTTCGCCGGATCGCGTTCGGTGGAAGCCAGCTTCGCGCAGGCCGCCCCGCGTCCCGCGCTGCACGCCTTCTCCAGCGCCGTGCTTCCGCGGAAACGATCGCGCTCGGTCGATCCGCCGGCCATGCGCATTCCCAGCTCTTCGCAGGCCTCGGTCGATCCGGCCGCGCAGGCGCGGTCGAACGAATCCATCGCGCCGGCGGTGTCGCCCCGTCCCAGCGCAGCCCTGGCGAGCGAGAGGCACGACGAGGCGTCCTTCGACTCGCAGCGCAGGGCCGCGCTGGCGTCGCTGCGCGCGTCAGGCGGCTGGACCAGATCGACCAGCTGCTCGACGGTGTTCGGCGAGTCCGCGCCATACCGCCGCGCATATTCGACCAGCAGCTGGATCTTCACCTCCGGCGGGACCGACCGCAGCGGCAGCAGCTTGCGCAGGTTGCCGGTATCGCTCGCGAGCTGCTTGTCGTACGCGTTCTTCTTGTCGGCGAACGCGCGCCACTCGCCGGCGCGGCCGGCGGCCTCCTTGCGGAACGGATTGCTGCCGGGAACGTCGGCGACCGCCTGCCAGGCCTTGGCGGCGTCGTCGGGATGCTCCTTCCCGCTCTTGTCCATCTCGAGGGCGCGGTCGCGCGCCACCAGCGCGTCGGTGTTGCTCAGATCGAGTCCCTTGCCCTCGCTGGTGAGATTGCCGGTCAGCTGCGAGACGGCCGGAAGCGACACGCCCTGCGTCATCTGTAACAACGCCGCTCCGCCGGTGCTCTTCTTGAGCAAGGGCTCGAAGAGGCGCGCGGCGACGCGCTTGAGGTCCTCCTCGACCGCGCTGGCGTTGTCGCCGCTCGCGAGCACGCTGTTGATCGCCGAGCCGTCGGCGGTCTCGCTGAGCCGCAGCGCGATCTTGTACTGCCCGGCGAACTTGCGGATGGTGCCGCTGACGACCAGGTCCGCTCCGACCCGGCGGCCGGTGTCGACCTCGCACTCGCCTTCGCAGTCGGCCAGCGACTTGCCGCTGGCCTTCAGGAGCACCAGCATGTTTTCCTTGTCGATCAGGTAGTACTCGCTGCGCGGCATCACCGCGAGCGTGACGTCGCGGACGCGGTCGGTGAGGTACGCGGCATCGATCTCCTTGCGCTCGGTGCCCTTCAGGTCCGAAGAGAGCTCGAGGACGATGATCCGCTGCGGCGCTGCCGCGGCCGACGTTCCGATACAGAGGACGGCGGCGAAGAACCAGCTGGCTCGATTCCGTTTTTCCCCCGGCTGCATTCTTGAAGTAACCGCTGGGTTCAGGCCGCTGTCAAGGCGCTGAACAGCTTTTCCAGCTCGGAGAACGGCGTCGCGTCGGCGAATCCGCCGAACGTGCCCTGCGCGGCGATCTCGCGGGCGGCGCGGACGAAGCCGCCCCATGCCGCTCGCGCCAGCGCGCCGCCGACGGAGATTCGGCGCACGCCGAGCGCCGCGAGCTGCGCCACGGTCAGACCGGGCGAGCCGACCAGCATGTTGACGGGCCTGGGTGCGACTGCTTTCACGATCGCGGCGATCGTCTCCGGGTCGCGCACGCCCGGAGCGTAAAGGCAATCGGCGCCGGCCTCGGCGAAAGCGGGAAGGCGATCGAGCACGATGCGCGCGGCGTCGGGCACCCCGAGCAGGAACGCCTCGCAGCGCGCGGTCAGGACGACGTCGCCCGTCGCTGCGCGGGCGGCCCGGATTCGATCGATGGCGAGGCCGCGTTCGTACAACCCGCCGGCGCTGGTCGAATCCTCGATCGACAGGCCCGCCACGCCGGTGCCGACGCAGCGCGCGACGTTCCTGGCGACGCCCTCGGGGTCGTCCGCGTACCCGGCCTGGAAATCCGCGTTCACCGGGACGCGCGTCGCGGCGGCCATCTCTTCGAGGTGCCGCAGCATCCGTTCGAGCGGAACGCCGGCGTCGGGCAGCGCCTGCGAGAAGGCGAATCCGGCCGAGGTGGTGGCGAGGGCCTTGAAGCCGAGATGCTCGAGGTAGACGGCGCTGCCGGGGTCCCACGGGTTCGGCAGGACGAAGCAGCCTTTTTCGTGCAGCGCGCGAAACGCGGCGATTTTCGGGTCCATGGTCGCGCAGCTTACTTCAGCGAGAACGGGACCAGCGGCGCGGAGGGGACCTGGTCGAGGCGCCAGAGCGGGATGGCGATGGTCGAGTAGACCTGCGCCGCGGCCAGCGCGACGCAGGAGCCGCCGCTGTCGAGGTAGCTGTGGACGGTGACCGCTTCCGAGCCGTCGCCGACCGTGTAGAGCGAGGCGATGTGGCGTACGACGAGGCCGGCCACGTTGGTCTGGGTGACGAAAGCAGCGCCGGTGCAGTCGCTCGAGGCAAAGAGCAGGACGTTCTGCGCGGGGAGCGTGCCGAAGGCGTCGAGGTATGCCCAGATGTGGCCGAGGTCGTCGCGGTACATCGGGTAGGAGGTTGCTCCGTCGAGATGGAGCGAGACGAGTGCGCCGAGCCGGGTGCCGGTGGAGTCGTAGACGGTCACTACCGGACCGGGCGGGCCCTGCGCGCCAGCGTCGCCCTTCGCTCCAGCGGGACCGGGGGCGCCGGCGGGTCCGGTTGCTCCGGGAGGGCCGATGTCGCCC
>VBLM01000078.1 GCA_005879095.1 Deltaproteobacteria bacterium | reverse complement strand
ACTCGGAGTTCCTGCCCGGCACGTACCAGGGGCCGAACTGCGGCTCCTGCTTCGACGCCTGCCGCTCCGAGCCGCAGGCGCCCATCACGCTGCGCCGGCTCGGCGAGCTCACCGGAGTCCTGTAGGTGGCGGAAGCTCTGATCGAGATCGCGTCGCGTCCGCAGCGGCTCTGGCTGCGGACGCTGCTTGGCCTGGCGGCAGGTCTTCTGGCGGCGGGCGCCGTAGTCTTCTATCTCGGCATCTCGCAACAGGAGCTGGTGGCGTCGCTGCACGACGTTTCGCCGCGGCCGCTCCTGTTCGCCGCCGCCGGCGGGCTGGTGCTGATGGCGCTCCAGACGCTGCGCTGGTGGACGGTGATGCGCCCGCTCCTGAACCTCTCCTACGGGCAGGCGTACCGGGCGCTGATGGTCGGGTTCTTCTTCAACGTCCTGTTGCCGGCGCGCGGGGGCGATCTGCTTCGCGTTCAGTACCTGGGCCGGCGCACCGGGATTTCGCGCGCCAAGCTGCTCGGGACCGAGATCGTCGATTTCTGGAGCGACAAGTGGGGGTGGGTGGCGGCGTTTCCCATCGTCTGCATCCTGGGCACGCCGCCGGCGTGGCTCTTCCGCGCGCTGATGTTGATGGGCGGCCTGGTGCTGGGAGTCGGCCTTCTGCTGGCGCTGATGGGCAGCGGCCTCTTGCGGCGGGGACCCCGCTGGCTGACCAACCTGCGCGATGGGTTTGCGGTCAACAACTGGAAGCGGCTGCTGGTCGTCGAGACCGTCATCGCGCCGCTGCCCTGGCTGTGGGAGACGTTCGTGATCGTCGTCGCCGGCTACGCGCTGGGCCTCGAGCTGACGCCGATGCAGGCATTCGCGGCGCTGACCGCGTTCAACGTCGCCACCACGGTACCTTCGCCGGGGAACGCCGGGTCGTTCGAAGCGGGCGGGACGCTGGCGCTGACCGCCTTCGGCATCCCCAAGGAGACGGCGCTGGCGTTCATCTTCCTCTACCACCTGACGCAGGTGCTGCCGGGCTTCTTCGGCGGCGTGCTCATCCTGGTGGTCGAGGGCGAGACGCTCTTCGGCAAGCAGTCGATGTTCCACTTCCACGCACCGCACCTGCCGGAAGTGGGCCCGGTCGGCGTCGAACCCGACCCGGGCTAGTGGATCAAAATGAAGCCGGCGTAGTCGGCGCTGGAAATGCTCAGCGTCTGGTCGCCGTCGGACATGATGCCGATGCCGACGAAGTCGGGCACGTCCGCATTGGGATCGTCATTCTCGAAGTGGGCGCGGAACTCGGCCGACGGGTCGATCGACTCGCTTTTCCACACGCCGACCGGCCCACCCGACTCGAGGATGACGGTGTCCTGCACCACGAACAGGTTGCGCTTCTGGCCGCAGGTCGCGCCCTTGGGCGCCTCGGTGCTCCAGACGTACTTGAGCGAGTACCACTTGAGGCCGCGCTTCCACGAGACGTAGACCACCGCGGCCGAGTCGCCGAGGCCTTCCTTGCACTCGTTGCCGCCTTTCGGCAGCACCTGCGCCCGCCAGCGCCAGTGGATTCTTTTCGTGTGCTGCCTGAGCAGCTCGGGCACCTCGGCGCCCAGCGTGACGGTCTCCAGCGGCGGCCGGTAGGTGGCGCGGATGAACGGCTGCTCGGGGTCCTCGACGATCTTGTAGTAGCTGACCGGGCCGGAATAGCTCTCCACGACCCGGAACGCATGTACGTCGACGTGCGTCTCCTGCGCCGGTGGCCGAGGCTCCTCGCCGGAAGTCGGGACCGAGAGGAGCAGCGCCGGGACGATGGCGGTCAGGCTGCGCAATGGCCGCAGCTTAACGAAGAGCCACTTTTGCGCCAGTCCCTTGTTTTCGGCATCCAAGAGCGGGTACAAGGCGGCGCCTCGAATGACTGACCCTTCTGTTTCGGCAGAGTTGCGCGGCAGGACCGCGCCTTGGGGGAGGGCGGCCTCGGTCGTCCTCGCTCTTTTGGTGCTCGCCGGTCTGTGGCTGCGGCTGCGCGGGCTCTCGGCCGAGGGGTTCGGCGACGACGAAGTGCACAAGTGGCTGGCCGCCAACCGGTATCTGCACGGCATCTCGCCTGCATCGTCATCGGCAAGCCGCTCGGCTGGGCGCCGGAGACGATGACCCGGCTCCCCAACGCGCTCGCCGGCGGGCTCTCGGTTTTCGTCGTCGCGCTTCTCGGACGGCGGCTGTTCGGGCGGACGGCGGGCCTGCTCGCAGCGGGGCTGGCGGCGTTCTCGGTGACGCTGATCGGCTACCAGCGGGTCGCCAAGGAAGACACGCTGCTCGGGCTCTTTCTCATGCTGCTTCTGTGGTGCATGGCGGAGGCGCATGCGGAGCCGCGCGAGCGCCGTTGGGAGCTTGGCGCGGCAGCGTCGCTGGCAGGTATGCTCGCATCAAAGTACTTCTTCTTCCTCACCCCGATTCCGGTCGTTTTTTATCTCTGGAGCGGCGGCTGGGGCGTGCCGCTCAAGCGTTGGGTGTTTTTGATCGGCGCGGGTGGGAGTACGCGCGCAGCTACACGACCGGGCAGCAGACGGTGCACGGCTCGCTCTTCTTCATGGGGCGCATCTACCACAACCTCGTCGAGTTCTTCCTCGACGGCACGCCGCCGTGGTTCTATGCGGTGTTCGCGGCGGTCAAGCTGGCGCCCTTGACGTTCCTGCTCGCGCTGGGCGGGCTGGCGGTGGCGATCGCGCAGCGGCGGCCGGCGCACAAGCTGGTGCTCAGCTGGCTGGCGGTGTGGTTCCTGGTGCACTCGGTGTCGGGGTCGAAGTGGGGCCGCTTCTTCGTCAGCGTGCTGCCGGCGTTTCTGATCCTGGCGGGATACGCTTCCGCGTTGCTGGTCGAAAAGCTGCGCTCGCCGGTTCCGCGCTGGGCGGGCGCGCTGGCTGCGGTGTTGCTCTTGCCGGGCGGCGAGGCGCTGGCCGCGCTCGCTCACGCGCCGGATTACCGGTTGTACATTTCGCCGCTCGGAGGCGGCGACGCGAAGGTGCAGTACTACTTTCCGCACTGCGACTACTTCGACGCCGGCTTCCGGGAAGCCGTGCAGTACGTGGCCGAGCGCGCCGAGCCGGAAGCGGAGCTCTCCACCGAGATCGACTGGCCGGCGCACCTCTATGCCGATCTCGACGGGCGGCCGGATCTGTTGCAGACACTCGTCCGGCCGGGACAGGCCTGCCGCTCGGGCCGCGTCTGCTACGTCGTGGTGCAGGTGGGACGGCTCTATTTTCTCAATGAAGAGGCGGTGGCATGGCTGTCGCGTCGCACGCCGTGGCACGTGGAGAGCATCCGCGGCCGCGAGGTGGTGAAAGTCTACCGGCTCCTCCCACCCGAATCGCCTTTTCCGGACGAGGTCGAACATGCCGCTCAAAATTGAAGACATGGTCGTGGGCACCGGCGTCGAGGCGGTGAAGGGCAAGCAGGTCTCGGTGCACTACACCGGCTGGCTGACCGACGGAAAGAAGTTCGACTCGTCGAAGGATCGCGGCCAGCCGTTCCAGTTCGCGCTCGGCCGCGGGCAGGTGATCCAGGGTTGGGACGACGGCGTCGCGGGGATGAAGGTGGGCGGGAAGCGGAAGCTGACGATCCCGCCCGAGCTCGGGTACGGCACGGCGGGGGCGGGCGGGGTGATTCCGCCCAACGCGACGCTGGTGTTCGAAGTCGAGCTGCTCGGCGTTCGCTAAACCCAGTCGCGGCCTTCGCCGCGGATCCATTCGGCGAATTTTTTCAAGCCTTCCTTGATCGGCGTGCGCGGCGCGTAGCCGAGCACTTCTTTCGCGTGCGTCACGTCGGCGCTGGTGAGCGGGACGTCGCCGGGCTGCGCGGGCTGGCGGTCGAGGATCGCTTTCGTGTTCAGGGTCTGCTCGAGCAGTTGGACGAGCTCTTTGAGACTGGTGGTGTGCGCGCCGCCGAGGTTGATGATGTCCCACGTCAGCTCTGGGAGATCGCAGGCGGCGAGGACGCCCTGGACGATATCGTCGATGTACGTGTAGTCGCGGCGGGAGCTGCCGTCGCCGAAGAACGGGATCGGCTGCTTCGCCAGCATCTTGCGCGAGAACTTGTGGATGGCGAGGTCGGGCCGCTGGCGGGCGCCGTAGACGGTGAAGAAGCGCAGCGCCGCGATTTCCAGCCGGTATAAATTATGGAAGGTGCGCGCAAGGACCTCGCCGGCCACCTTGCTCGCCGCGTACGGGCTCTCGGGCGCATCGACGCGGGCGGTCTCCTTGAAGGGCGGCTCGGCGTGCGCGCCGTAGACGGAGGAGCTGCTGCCGAGGATCAACCGCTGCGTGCCGGCTACACGCGCTGCTTCGAGGACGCAAGCCGTGCCGCGGACGTTGACGTCCATGTACGCCGCCGGCCGCTCGAGCGACGGCCGCACACCCGCCAGTGCCGCGAGATGGATGACGATCTCGGGCCGCGCCGCCTTGAAGGCAGCGTACATCGCGTCTTGATCGCGGATGTCCTTCTCGAACAGCCGCGCGTCTTTCGATAAAGCCTTCCGCTTCAGTCGTTCAGGATAGAACTGATCGAAATTATCGACGACGGCGACTTCGTCTCCGCGCGTGAGCAGGGCTGCGACGACGTGCGATCCGATGAACCCTGCGCCGCCCGTCACCAGCACGCGCTTCACGCGGCACTCCGGAGGGTGGCCGCGTTGGCGTGTTGCTTCTGCCAGAGTTGGAACATGAGCAGGGTCCAGAGCGGTTTGCGCAGATCGGCGCGGCCGGACAGGTGCTTGTCGACCAACCCGCGGACGGCGGCCGGATCGAAGACGGTGAGAGATTTTTCGGAGAGAGCGTCTTCGAGCAGTTCACGCAGCGGGCCGCGGAGCCAGGCGGCGACGGGGATGCCGAAGCCTTTCTTCGGGCGGCGCAGGATTTCGTCGGGGATCACGCCGCGTACGGCTTTTTTCAAAATCACTTTCGTGCGGGTGAGCGAGAGCTTGGTTCGCCAGGGAAGGCGCGCGGCGAATTCGACCACTTTGGTGTCGAGGAACGGCGCGCGCAGCTCCAGCGAGGCGGCCATCGAGGCGCGGTCGGCTTTGACCAGGATGTCGTCGGCGAGATAGCGGGTGAGATAGTAGCGCAGCGCTTCGTCGATGGAACCGGGCTTGCCCGCCGCTTCCTCGAGCACCTGCCGGAACGCGACCTCGGGCGTGGCGAGCGGGCGGAATTCCGGTCGCAATAGCGAAGCGATCTCGGCCGGCAGGAACGAGGCGAGCCAGGACGCGTGGCGCAGCCTCGGCGGCGCGTCGACGCCGCGGAGGAATTGTTTCAGTCGAAAGTCGAGGCTCATGTT
>VBLM01000505.1 GCA_005879095.1 Deltaproteobacteria bacterium | reverse complement strand
CCTCCTTGATGATGTTCTGCCCCTTCTCGAACTGCCGCCCGCGGGCGATGCCGAGGATGGAGAGCAGCTCCTTGTAGGTCATGTGCTGGAAGAGCGGGATGCGGCGGAGGATCTCGGTCTTGCCTTCGACGTCGCTGGTCTCCTCGTCCTCGTCCGCTTCGATGGAGAGACAGACCGCGGTGACGTTGTCCTTCCCGCCCCGCTGCAGGGCCAGGTCGACCAGCAGGTCCGGCAGCTTGTCGCGCTCCTGCGCGAGCAGCTGCGGCAGCTCGTCGTCCTGCAGGTAGCCGTGGAGACCGTCCGAGCAGAGGACGAAGAGATCGCCGGGTAATAGATCTGTCACCAGCGTGTCGACCGCGACCGAGGGCTGGATGCCGACCGCGCGGGTGATGACGTTCTTGTTGTCCGCGGTCGGGACCTGCTCCTTGGTGATCAGGCCGCGCTTGAGCTGCTCCTGGATGATGGTGTGGTCCTCGGTGAGCTGATGTGCGCGCCCGTTCCGATAGAGATAGACGCGGCTGTCGCCGACGTGGCCGACTACGGCTTTCCGGCCGGCTGCCAGCAGCGCGACCACGGTCGTCCCCATGCCGCGTTTGCCCAGATCGCTGCCGGCGATCGCGTAGATGTCGGCGCAGGCCTTGTGGATGGCGCGCTCCATCAGCGACGCGATCTGCTCGCGCGACTCGACGGTGGGCGATTTGGTGAAAGCCTCGAGGATCGGCTTCCCCTCGGCGAGCGCGTCGCGGATCGATTTCACCGCCTGCGCGCTGGCGACCTCGCCCGCGGCATGCCCGCCCATGCCATCAGCGACCGCGTACAGTCCGAGGTCCTTGTCGACGAGAAAGGCGTCCTCGTTGTGCTTGCGCTTGTGCCCGACGTCGGTGCGGGCCCAACTCTTGATGACGGGCATCGCCTGCACTGTATCTGCGGAATGGTTGAACGCAAGCGATGAGCGTGCTAACTGCGCGGGCGCCAATGGCCCAGACCAACCTCCGCGCGTACGTCTTTCTCGACTCGCTGCAGCCGCAGCTTGCCGCGCACATCTGCACCACGTGCCGCGGGTACTTTCCGGTGCCGTACGTGGCTTCGCTGTTCGTCGAGATCGCGCCGGGGATGGCCATCCACCAGGTGATCGACACTGCCTTGAAGAGCACCGCCGTGCACCCGGCCACGCTCGTCGTCGAGCGCGCGTTCGGCATGCTGGAAGTGCATCACGAGGACAAGGGCGAGGTGCGCAGCGCCGGCGACGCGATCTTGAGGCACCTCGGCGCCAAGGAAGACGACCGGGCCAGGCCCAAGGTCATCTCCAACACCATCATCCGCGCCATCGAGCCGATGCACGCGATGATCATCGACAAGATCCGCTTCGGTTCGATGATCGAACCGGGTAGAAGCCTGTTCATCATGGAGACCGAACCCGCCGCGTACGCGGTGCTGGCCGCGAACGAAGCCGAAAAAGCCGCAGACGTGCGGCTGATCGACGTCACGCCGTTCGGCGCGTTTGGTCGCCTCTACATGTCAGGCGACGAAGCCGAGATCGACAGCGCGGCCGCCGCCGCAACCGCCGCGATTCAGGGGGTCAGCGGCAAGGAAGCCCGTGGTGATAGCAAGTCTTAGCCTCGTCCTCGCAGCAGCGGCCATCCCGGCCACCGTTCCTGTCACTCCCGGTCTTCCCGGCCACTGGTCGGTCGCGACGGGCGAGACGGTCAGCCCCGACCGCGACGCGATCTCGTTCGCGATGGGCTGGCCCGGCCTGACCTTCGGCTACACGCACGGCCTCTCCGACCGCTCGGACGTGGGCTTCAAGATCGACTTCCTCTACGCGATGGAAAATACGAACAATTCCACGTTCGGCGCGGGCGCTGACTTGCCGCTCCGGGTGGTCGTGAACCGGCACGAAAAGGTGATGCTCGGCCTTCACATCGAGCCCGGCGTCCGGGTCTACACGAAGAACAGCGTCTCCAACTTCCTCACGCGCTTTCCGGTCGGCGGTACGCTCGGCATCCAGGCCACGCCGGACCTGCGCCTCGCCGCCAGCGCCGATCTGACGATGGCGATCAACTGGACGCACACGACCTTTTTCGAGATCGGCCCTCAGTTCGGATTCGCGGCCGAGTACGGCGTCGATCGGAACCTCATGGTCGGCCTCAACGTGAAGTTCGGGCCACAGTTCTACTCGTTCGCCAACGCGCCCACCGACTTCGCCTTCACCACCGAGATCGTGGTCGGCTACCGCATGTGATCGACGCATTGCACGGCTTTGGTCTTACGTGCTAGCAGTCACGCGCACGACAGGGGAGAGAACACTTCATGGCAGACGCGCTGGGGATGATCGAGACCAAGGGCTTCGTCGGCATGGTCGAAGCCGCCGACGCGATGGTCAAGGCCGCCAAGGTCGAGCTGATCGGGTACGAGAAGATCGGCGGCGGGTACGTGACCGCCATCGTCCGCGGCGACGTCGCGGCGGTAAAGGCCGCCACCGAGGCCGGCGCCCGCGGCGCCGAGCGCATCGGCCAGCTGGTCAGCGTGCACGTGATTCCCCGTCCGCACGCCAACATCGATCTCGCGCTGCCGCTCGGCCGCACCGACGACGCCCGGCGCGAGCTCGGCGGCGGCAACACGCAGAAGAAGTAGCGATGCTGCTCGGGCGCGTGATCGGGACGGTCGTCTCCACCAACAAGGAGCAGGAGCTGAGCGGGCTCAAGCTGCTCCTCGTCCGCGGCGCCGACGTGGAAGGAAAGCCGACCGGGCCGCTGGTGGTCGCCATCGACGCGGTGGGCGCGGGCCTCGGCGAAGTCGTTCTCTACGCCAGCGGCTCCTCCGCGCGGCAGACGCGGGTGACGAAGGATCGTCCGGTCGACGCGACCATCATGGCGATCGTCGATTCGATCGAGCTCGAGGGGCGCCAGACGTACATCAAGTAAGGGGCTGTCGTGCTGCCACCGGATCAGATCGACAAGCTGGTCGAGAAGGTCGTCGAGAAGCTGCGCGGTCTGCCGCAGGAAGGCGCGGGCGCGGACGGCGCGGGCCGCGGGTTTGCCGTTCGCGAAGGGCGCAGTCCGGCGTACGTGCGCAGCGCGGCGCCGGGCGTGTTCGACGATCTCGATCAAGCCGTCGCCGCTGCCGGGCGGGCGTTCGAAATCTGGAAGGAAACCAAGCTCGAGACGCGGGCGAAGTGCATCGCCGCCATCCGCAGGGTGTGCCTCGATCGAGTCGAGGAGATCGCGCAGAAAGCCGTCGCCGAGACCGGGCTCGGTCGCGTCGATCACAAGATCATCAAGAACCGGGTGGCGATCGAGAAGACGCCCGGGCTCGAGATCCTCGACACGGTCGCCTTCACCGGCGACGACGGGCTCACTTTGCATGAGCGGGCGCCCTTCGGGACGCTGCTTTCCATCACGCCGTCGACCAACCCGACCGAGACCATCATCAACAACGCGATCAGCATGATCGCGGGCGGCAATTCGGTCGTGTTCAACGTCCACCCGGGTGCGAAGGGGATCTCGCGCACCGTCATTACCTGGATCAACGAAGCGATCATCGCCAACGGCGGGCCGCAAGACCTGGTCGCCTGCATCGCCGAGCCGACCATCGAGAGCGCGCAGGCCCTGATGAAACACGCCGGGATCAAGGTGGTGGTCGTCACCGGCGGCGGCGCAGTCGTGAAGCAGGCGATGGCCTCCGGCAAGCGCGCCATCTGCGCCGGGCCGGGTAATCCGCCGGTGGTGGTGGATGAAACCGCCGATCTTGCACAAGCCGGCCGCGATGTCGTCCTCGGCGCGGGGATGGACAACAACATCA
>VBLM01000503.1:3569-4475 GCA_005879095.1 Deltaproteobacteria bacterium | reverse complement strand
GTGCGGCCGCCTTCGATGACGGTCCGCGCCATATTTTTCGTAGCCAAACAGGAACTCCATGTCCTCGGCGGACGGCCTCGGCCGTCCGCGGATACACGACCCCTAAATTGTCGACCGCCGTATTCGCGGGACGGGGTTCGTGAGGAGGAGCATGGCGAACGCGTTCCTAGTCCTTTGCGGGCCTGGATGTCAAATTGCGCCAGCCGACGCGAAGCAGCCAGACCGAGGGCGCTGTGAAAGGCGCGCCCGGACCGTCGAGGTCGGGATGCGGGCGCGTGCACGGCCGCCCGGCCGCCCGGCCGCGGCGTTTTCCTCCCCATGCTGCAGTTGGAAAATGAGCTGCTGTATCCATCTTGAATAGCAGATTTTCGCTCGGCGCCCCCTACGATGGCAGCGACTCAAGGATGCGGGGTCCAGACCGCGAACAGCGTCGCGTTCGAGCCGTTGATCCGGAAGATCTGCCCCTGCGACCACGCCTTTTCGGATCCGTCGGCCTTCGAGTTCCGGTTGCCGAAGAGATAGCCGGTCCTGACAAGATTTCCCGTGTACGTCAGCGGCGTTGGGGCCTTCGTCGAGATCGCCCGACGCCTGGCCGGTCGGGTTCGTGGAGAGACACTCCGCATCGCTGTTGCAGCTCCAGTGGTAGTACCAGTCGGCGGTGTTGCCGCACGCTGCGAGAGCGATCAATCCCGAAGCGAGAGCGCGATGGGAAGAGCGGCCGTCAGGCGTCATGCTGCCTCCTCGGTCCGCCCCGTGCACATTGTACGACGCGATAATGGCCCATTTCACGCGGGTTGCATTCGCCGACCCAGCCCCGGGAAGGATCGCGCTTAGTTCCTCAGAGGCTGAAGGTCGGCGAACACGCGATAGCAGGTCAAAGTACCGGCGCATTTCGTCCGATCGACG
>VBLM01000503.1:0-3488 GCA_005879095.1 Deltaproteobacteria bacterium | reverse complement strand
TGGCAGCGAATGCCGATCGGTGCACTCGTCGACCAACTCGAAGATTGCGCCGGCGAGCGGTTTCTGCAGCGAAGTCCGATCCGCGGACGACGTAACTCACGTCACAGCCGCTCAGAACGAGAGCCGCGAGAAGGAGGGACCGCCGCATGCCCGCTAGATACGCCATCCGATCCGGAGCAGCCAGCCCGTCGGGGCAGTGAAGGGCGCGTCGGGGCTGCTCGCGAGCGGGTCCGACCATGCGCGCGGCAGGTTCTCTCGGGCGTGGTGGCGGTAGTTGGTGGTGACGTAGCGGATGGCGTGGCGGACCTCGCGCGGGGTCTTCAATGGGCGCGAGTGGTAGCGATCAGCGAAGACGCCTCCGCTGCGGCGGGCGAGCGCGTTGAGACGCCTCGCGACGCGTGTGGCGAGCCGCTGTATGGCTCGCGACAACGCGGCTGGGCTTTCCGCCTCGACGATCAAGTGCAGATGATTCCCCTGGATTGAGTAGTGGATGATGCGGCATCCGCGAGCCGCTTCCAGCGCCTCGCGGATGATCCGCGCTCGCGGAGACGAACGCAGGTACCCGACGCCTGGCTGGAACCGCATCGTGACGTGGATGGGGTGTCGAGCGGCGAACTGCGGCCGCCCCAGGTGCGGCACGCCGGGACCATCGAGGCCGGGATGCGGGCGCGTGCGCGGCCGGCCGGCACCGCGCCGTTTGCCGCCCCACTCGGGCAGGTCCAATGCCATTTGCCGGGCCATCGTCATCTTGAATAGCAGACTTCGACCGTCACGTCAATCCAGGGTCCAGACCGGGGACATCGCTGACACCGCAAACCGGGGACATCGCTGACAGGTAACAAGGGCGGATGCCCTGGAAAGACACCTGTCCGATGGAGCAAAAGCTGCAATTCATCATCGAGAGCCGGAGCGGGACGCTGACGATGACCGCCCTCTGCGCGCTGTTCGGGATCAGCCGGCAGGCCGGATACAAATGGCGGAGCCGGTTCTCGTTGCGCCGCGGCGAGGACTCGCTCGAGGAGCACACGCGGCGGCCCCATCGCACGCCGCTCGCGACGGCAAAGAAGCTCGTCGATCGCATCCTCCGGTGCCGTCACCATCATCCGACCTGGGGACCGCGCAAGCTGCTCGCCTACCTCCGCCACCAGGGCTTGCCGTCGACGAGATGGCCAGCAGCCAGCACCATCGGCGACATCCTCAAACGGCACGGCCTCGTCAAACCGCGGCAGCGCCGGCTTCGCGCGCCTCCGCGCACCCAGCCCTTTTCCCGCTGCACTTCGCCCAACGACGTATGGTGCGTCGACTTCAAAGGCCAATTCCGCACCGGCGACGGCGCTCTCTGCTATCCGCTCACCGTAATGGACGCCGCCTCGCGCTTCTTGCTCGCCTGCGTTGCGTTGCGCGCTCCGGAGGGGCCTCCGGTTCGCGCTGCTTTCGAGCAGCTCTTCGCCCGCTACGGGTTGCCCAAAGCGATACGCTCTGACAACGGCCTGCCCTTCGCTTCCTCGCAGTCGCCAGCCGCCCTCACCACGCTCTCGGCCTGGTGGGTCCGCCTCGGGATTCGTCTCGAGCGCATCGACCCCGGCAAGCCACAGCAGAATGGCCGGCACGAGCGTATGCACCTCACGCTCAAGATCGAGACGGCGTCGCCGCCGCGCAAATCCTTCGCCGCGCAGGCCCGTGCATTCGACGCCTTTCGCGAGCTCTACAATCAAGTCCGTCCGCACGAGGCGCTCGGGCAACGCCCGCCGGCGCAGCTCTATTCGCAGTCGCGGGTCGCTCTGCCCTCGCGTTTGCCCGAGTTTCAGTATCCGTTTTCCGATCCGCACCTGGTCGACTGCGGCGGAGCAATCATTTGGGGTCAACGCCGTTTCTTCGTCAGCACTGCTCTGGCGGGCCAGACCCTCGGGGCTTATTGTCTCGACGATCGCTACGTCGAGATCCGCTTCGGTCCAATCCTTCTCGGCATCATCGACTGCACCGCCTTCTGGCGAGGACTCATTCGGCCTTGGAGACGAGCCAAACGATGACACTGTCAGCGATGTCTCCGGTCTAACTGTCAGCGATGTCCCCGGTCGGGCACCAGGTTCCAGAGGAGGACTTGATAGAGTGCGTGGATGCGCTGGATTGCACTCGTCCTGTTCGCCTGCACGCACGCCGGTCCGCGACAGAGCGCGCCTTCGCCGGCGCTGGAGCTCGTCGAGTCGGAGCCGGTGGAAACGACGCTCGATCGGACCGAGCTGCGCGAGGCGTGGCAGGTGTGGCCGGAGATGATCGCGCGCGCCAGCGCACGGCTGGATTTCGCCGAGATGTACGCGGTGGACGAAGGCAGGTCGCGGTTGACGCCGATCGTCGAGGCGGTCGAGAAGGCCGCGGCGCGCGGCGTGCGGGTGCGGTTTCTCGCCGCGGCGTCGTTCGCAAAGACGTACCCGCAAGTGCTGGCGGCGCTCGAGCAGCATGGCGTGCAGGTGCGCAAGCTCGAGAAGCCGTTCCTGCACGCGAAATACTTCGTCGCCGACGGGCGCGAGGCGTACCTCGGGTCGCAGAATTTCGACTGGCGCAGCTTGCAGCACATCCAGGAGCTGGGGGTGCGGTTTCGCCAGCCGGAAGCGATCCGGGAGTTGGAGGACATCTTCGAAACCGATTGGATCGGCGAGCTGCAGCGGCCGTCGACGGCGTACGATTTTCCCGAGCACACGGCCGACGGCGCCGACGTGACGCTGGTCGCGAGCCCCCGCGGAACGCTGCCGGACGAGAAATTCTGGGACCTGCCGGCGCTGGTCGAGATTGTCAATTCCGCCCGTAAATCCGTGCGTGTGCAGGCGCTGACGTATTCGGAAGTGCCGGACCTTTCCGATGCGCTGCTGAAGGCCGCTGCGCGCGGCGTGAGCGTGCAGTTGATCCTTTCCGACTGGGAGTTGAGGCCGAAGACGCTCGCCGCGCTGCGCGCGCTCGATCCGCGGATCGAGGTCCGCATCTTCACCGTACCGGCGGCGTCCTCGGGGTTCATCCCCTTCGCGCGGGTGGTGCACGCCAAGTACTGCGTGATCGACGGCGCGCGCGGCTGGGTCGGCACCGGCAACTGGGAGCCCGACTATTTCTTCAAGAGCCGCAATGTCGGGCTGCTCATCGACGGGGGACAGATCCCTTTGCAGCTCGATGCGTTCTTCGCCGGCAACTGGAATTCGCCGTACGCGGCGCCGTTCGACCGCACGCGCGAGTATTCTCCGCCACGAATCAGCCGCGCCCCTCAGGGGCGCGCTGCGCTTTTATTTCATGAGGGGTGAACGATGACGTTTGCGATTCTGCTGCTGCTCGGCGCGCCCACCGGGCGGCCGATGGGCATGACTGCGATGAAGACCGTCGTCTGCAAGCCGGTCGACGACGCGAAGGGCAAGGCGGGCGCCGACCTGGCGCAGGCCATCGAATCCGAAGCAGCGAAGTTCGCCAAGGCGAACTATCGGCTCAGCGCGCTTCTTCCTGGAGAT
>VBLM01000502.1 GCA_005879095.1 Deltaproteobacteria bacterium | reverse complement strand
GGCGGCGTCGACCAGAACGTGATCGAATAGAACACGCCGCCGCCGATCGCGGCCTGGAGAAAGAACGAGCCGAAGCTGGCGCGGTAGCCCGGCGTCAGCGTGGCCCAGAAGAGGCGGCCGCCGGTCGAATCGCTCTCGTCGATGCGTACGGTGTCGGCGTGGGCAGCGGTGTTGAGGCCGAGGAAGAAGCCGGTGCCGTCGTCGCGAAAAAAGTAGCGGCCGCCGAGCGCGATTCCGCGCAGCGCAGACAGCAGGCCGAGGCCGGCGTAACCCTCGTAGTGGCCGCTGCGGGCGGCGAAGTTGAACCCGACCAGCTCGTATGCCCAGCCGCCTCCGAGGCTGAGAGAAATTTCGTTGTCGGCTCGCGCAGCGCCGGCGGCGAGAAGAATGGCGAGCGCGAAGGCCTTCATCGAGGAAAGACCTTCGCACGGCTCGATCGGTCACGCCACCGGCAGTCTCGGTGTGACGACCGCGTCGATCTTCGCGCCCGCCGATCGCAGCGCCCCCTCGACCTGCTCCGGCGTCTCGCCGCGGGCGAAGGCGAAGCCGAGGTAGGACGCGCCTTCCGGCAGCGGCACCAGCTCTTCGCGCAAGTGAGCGGTGATGACGACATCCTCGATCAGCGGCACCCGTTTCGCCTCGTCGATGCCGCGCACTTCCTCGAGGACGCCGCGCTTGCGGATGGGCAGCATCAGGACGCCCGATGCACGTCGCTCCCGCAGCGGCGGATCGGCGGCGCTGCCGAGCGCATGCCGCAGGATCAACTCTTCGAGCGTCACGCCGACGCCGAACCGCAGGGCGCGGCCGCAGAGACCACCGATGCTGCGGGCCGCGATCTCGAGCCGTCCGAAACGGCTCGGGCGATCGCGTCCTGCAGCGGCGCCGGATGGCGCGAGGGCGTGACGTAGAGCGTCTCCTCGAAAAAAGGCCCGTCGAGCGGATCGGGCTTGTCGAAGAGCGCGAGCACGTGGAGATGGCCGCGCACCAGCAGGCCCTCGAGCGCGACCTCGGGTCCGGGGATGAACTGCTCGATCAACACGCGGCCGAGATCGGGATCGCGGCGCTGCGCCACGTCCGGCGATCGCAGCAGCGCGCCGATGCGGGCCATGGCGGCGCGCAGTTCGGCGGGGTCGTCGGCGCGGATGACGCCGCGGCTTCCGGAAAGAACGAGAGGTTTGACCACGCAGGGAAAGTCGTGCCAGTCCGGCACTTCCGATCTGCGCTTTGCTGCGCGCCGCCGCCACGGCTTGCGGCGGATTGTGCGGCAGGCCCAGCCTTTCCGCCGCCATCGCCGCCACCAGCGCGGTCAAATCGTCGACTCCGATCACCGCCACCGGCCGCCGCCGGGCGACTTCCCTCGCCAGCTCGCCGGCGGCGCTCTCCGCATCGCGAAAGCGCAACGCCACCGGCGTCTCTTCCCAGATGTCGGCGAGCTGGTGGCAGACGTCGCTGGCGGGGATCACCTCCACGCCGAGCTTCGCCGCCGCGGAGACGAAATCTTCGTTGCGATATCCGCTCTTGGGCAGGACCAGCACGACCGCCGGCATGCCGGAAGGATAACGCGATCGATCGGACGCGGCTCGCGCGGCACATGCCGGGGACATGATGGCCGCGCGCAGCCCGCCTTCGTGTCCCCCAGACCACCATGCCGGGGACATGATGGCCGGGCGCAGCCCGCCTTCGTGTCCCCTAGACCATCGGTCAGGGATCGGATCCCGACACCGATCCGAGATCGCGGCGGGCCGCGCGCTTTGACGGCGTCGTTGGCTACAGACCCCGACAAGGAGCCGTTGGAGAATGGACCGCAGCACCGCCCACGCGCAGCGCGAGGAGATACCCGCGCCGCCGCTCTCGCTCGTCTGGCACAGCGGCGCGCTCAAGCTCGACGACGCCGTCACCATCGGCGCGCATCCCGCCAACCAGGTCTCGCTCGAGGACCGTTTCGTCTCCGGATTCCACTGCCGCGTCTTCCCGGCTACCGGCCGCTGGCGGGTGAAGGATCTGGGCTCGACCAACGGCACGTACGTCGACGGAATGCGCGTGGCCGAAGCCGAGCTCGACGCGGGCGCGCGCTTGAAAGTGGGCATGCACGAGCTGCGCATCGAGAAGGAGGCAGCGTCGAAAAAGCTCCCTTCGCTTCCGGGCGTGGTCACGCGCGATCCTGCGCTGGCGCCGGTGCTGGAACTGCTCAGACGTGCAGCGCCGTCGATGTTGCCGGTGATGATTCTCGGCGAGAGCGGCAGCGGCAAGGAGGTCGCGGCGCGCGCGGTGCACGATCTGTCGGCGCGCGCGTCGGGTCCGTTCGTGCCGCTCAACTGCGGCGCGATCTCGCACGAGCTGGCCGAGGCGGAGCTCTTCGGCCACGAGAGAGGGTCGTTCACCGGAGCGATCACCAGCGCGCCGGGCGCGTTCGGCGCGGCCGACGGCGGGACGCTCTTCCTCGACGAGAGCGGCGATCTGCCGCTGCCGTTGCAAGTGAAATTACTGCGCGCGCTGGAGGCAGGCGAAGTGAAGCCGGTCGGCGCGCCGCGGCCGCGCGCCATCGACGTGCGGGTGGTTTGCGCGACGCACCAGGACCTGCGCCACAAGGTCAGCGACGGCTCGTTTCGGGAAGATCTCTTCTATCGATTGCGTGGCGTGACCGTCGAGTTGCTGCCGCTGCGAGCCCGGCCGCGGGACATCCTGCCGCTGGCCGAGCTCTTTCTTCCGCCGCGCTGCACGCTCGCCGCCGACGCGCGCGCTGCACTGCTCGGGCATCGCTGGCCGGGCAACGTGCGCGAGCTACGGCACGTGATCCAGCTCGCGGCGCTGCTCTCGGAATCGCAGGTCATCCGCGCCGGCGTGCTCCACTTCGAGGGGCGGCCCACGTACTCGCCGGTCGTTGCGGATCGCGAAGTGCTCGACTCGGCCATCGAGCTGCGCGGCCGCACGCTGGGCGAGCTGGAGGAGCTGGCCATCCGCGGCGCGCTCCGCCGTCACGACGGCAACCGCCACGCGGTGTCCGTCGAGCTCGGTATCGCCCGCTCGACGCTGCTGCGCAAGCTCGATCAGCTGGGTCTGCGCGACATGACCGCCGGAGCCAGGGAGGACTAGACTGCGGTCGGTTTCGTTCTTCGACACAGCGCCGCTCCCCGGGGTTGCGCACTCAAACACAAGCCGTAGGGTGGTTCGCCACGAAGGGGGCAGCAATGACCATTCTCCTGATCGCGGCGACGTATGTGTTCACTCCGATCGTGGTGCCGGGCTCGAGCATCCAGGTTGCGTTCGGGCTCAACGACTCCGAGCAGACCATGGTCACGACCGCGGACGGCGTCAGCGGAGTCTACCGCCGCGGCACGTTCACGCCGTTGCCGCCGTCGGATGCCGGTCTGGCGACGGGCTTCGGGATCAACAACGACGGCGTCATAACGGGGACGATCACGCTCGCGGACGGAAGCGACCAGGGATTCATCCTGAGTGGATCGACCTACACGACGTTCTCGCGACCGGGGTTCATCTACACTGCGCCACGGGCCATCGACAACGCCGGAATGGTCACCGGATTCAGCTTCAACGCGGTCCCCACGGTCGGCAGCAGGGGATTCCTGTACGATCCCGCGACCGGGACTTTCACGGACGTCACGCCCTCCGGATCGACGTTCACGCTCGTGCAGGGCAGCAACGTCGCCGGCCAGGTCACCGGCAACAGTCAAGGGCGAGGGGTGACGCGCTACGGGTTCGTCTGGCAAGGGGGCTCGTTCACGACCTTCCGCGTCGGCGACCTGCGGACCAACGTGCGCGGAATCAACGACGCCGGTTTGATGACCGGGTTCAACCTGACCCTGTCGGCCAACGCCGCGGGCTTCATCGGAACGCCTTCGACCGGATTCGACAGGATCGCCGCACCCGATGCGGACGAATTCGGGACGTCATGCGAGGGGATCAACAATCTCCGACAGGTGGTATGCGTGTACGTCGATGCCGCGGGCGTGGGCCGCGCGTTCATCGCCTCGCTCCCGGAGGTCGCGCTCGCCCGGCTTCTCGACGACGTAACGGGCGTCGGCCCCGGCAAGAGTTTCGAGGCGAAAGTGATGGACGCGCAGACGGATTATGCCGGCGCCGACATCGCCTCGACTTGCGCGGACTTGAACGACCTGCTGAAGGAGGTGAAGGCTCAGACCGGCAAGAAGGTGAGCGCGGCGGTCGCGGGGTTCATGTCGACGAATACAACCGCAATCCAGAGCGCGATCGGCTGCCGATAGCGCATCAACTCATTCGGTGCCGAGATACGTGTAGCCGCGCATCGTCTGCTCGTAGAAGTCGGTGAGCAGCACGGACTCCTTCGGCTTGACCTGTCCCTCGCGCACCTTCGAATCCAGCGCCTGCTTGATCCGCTTGGCGAGATCGCTGGGCTCGTACTGCACCCGCTGCAGCACGCGCTCCATCGTGTCGCCCGGGATCACTTCCTCGATGTAGTAGTCCTCGGGATCGTCGTCATCGACGAAGACGTGCACCTCGTGTACGCGGCCGAAGAGATTGTGCATGTCGCCCATGATGTCCTGGTACGCGCCGGTCAGGAACATCCCGAGGTAATACGGTTCGCCGGGCCGCAGGGCGTGCAGGGCGATGGTCTCGTCGACCGTCTCGCCCTCGATGAAGGTATCGATCTTCCCGTCCGAATCGCAGGTGATGTCGACGATGGTGGAATCGCGCGTCGGACACTCCGTGTGCCGGTGCACCGGCACGATGGGAAAGAGCTGGTTGATCGCCCAGTGATCGGGCGCGCTCTGGAAGAGCGAGAAGTTGGCCATGTACTGATCGGCCAGCTTGTCGTCGAGCCCTCGCGTCGGCCCCGGCACCCGCTTGCGCTTCTTGTTGATCTCGACCAGCCGACGGCACAGCCGCCAGAAGAGGCCCTCCACCGCCGCGCGCTCCTCGAGGCCAAGGATGCCGAGCTTGAACATCGTCAGCGCCTGCTCCTTCTTGGCGACCGCGTCGTTGTAGGCCTCGCCCGAATTCTTCGGCGACAACGAGGCAATGATTTCACGCATCTCGCGCACGATCGGAGCGTCGGCCTCGGCAGGGATCGGCGCGGTCGCGTGCTCCGCCAGCGGAGCGTCTTCCTGCACCGCGCCGTTTTCGCCGAACTCGATGTGGCCGAAGACGTTCATCAACAGGCAGGAGTGATGCGCGGTCAGCGCGCGACCCGACTCGCTCACCAGATTCGGCTCCGGCACGCCTTCGTTGGTGCAGATCTGCTGCAGCGTGTAGACGACGTCGGCCGCGTATTCATCCATCGTGTAGTTGAGCGACGAGACGTACGCGGTGCTGCGCGCGCCGACGTAATCGACGCCGAGCCCGCCGCCGACGTGGCGTAGAAGCGCGCGCCCTCGTTGACCACGTCCTTGACGGTGCGGATGTCGGTCAACTGCGAGCCGACGTGGAAATGGAACAGCTTGGCGGCCTCGGTCTTGCCCGCGGCCTTGAGCATCTCGACCGCGCGGATCAACTCCGGCGTGGTCAGTCCGAACTTGGCGAAATCGCCGGAGGACGACTCCCACTTCCCGGTTCCCTTGGTGGATAGCTTGCTGCGCAGCCCGATCAGCGGCTGCACGTTCATCTCTTCGGCGAGACGCAGGAGGTGCGGAAGCTCGGACAGCTTCTCGATCACCACGATGATCTTCCGCCCCAGCTTCCGCCCGAGCAGCGCGAGCCGCAGGTATTCCTCGTCCTTGTAGCCGTTGCAGATGGTCAGCGCTTCGGGATCGGTGTTGAGGGCGAGCACGATCAAGAGCTCGCCCTTGCTGCCGGCCTCGAGACCGAAATGGTACGGTGCGCCCGCGTCGAGGATCTCCTCGACCACTTCGCGCATCTGGTTGACCTTGGTCGGGTAGACGCCGAAGTACGTGCCCTTGTAATTGTGCTGCGCGATCGCGGCGCGGAAGACCTCGTTGAGCTGCTTCACCTCGCGGATGTCGTCGACCACGTCCATCAGATCGATCATCGGACCGGGTTGCCCGAAGGGATGGACGACGACGTGCCCCTTCTGGTTGATGCTGAAGTAACCCGCGCCCCAGCCACCGATGTTGTAGAGCTGGAGCGAGCGTTCGATCGACCATTCGGGATTCGACATTGACCGCCGGATCTGCCACAGCGCAGCCAGCGATCACAAGATGCCGCGAAAAAAAAATTTCACGCTGGTCCGCGTCATCGAGCGAGCGCTGCCCGATCGGCTGGTGAGCAAGGCGCGGCGCGCCATCGCCCGGCTCGGAAACGAGCGGATGCGCGAGAGCTACTTCACCACCTTCTGGCTCGACGAGGACGCCCGGCCGGAGAACGTGATCGAAGAGGTCGTGCTCGCGTTGTGGAAAAAGCACGCGCGGGTCTCAAACTGCGCGGGGATGGAGTGGTGGATCGGGCGCGCGTATGCGGATCGATTGCCGATCGAGTTCCACTTCGATCACGACATCAAGGGCCGCGCGCGCCGGCATCCGATTCTCTCCAGCGTATTCTTCTTCAATTCGGTTTCCGGCGGACAGCTCGCGGTCACCGATCAGACGCCGGGCGTCGTCGAGGCCGAAAGGCTCGAGACCGTGAAGCCGCGTCGCAACCGCTACGCGATCTTCGCCGGTAATCTCTTCCACGGCGTGCTCGGCGGCGCCAAAGGTCGCCTTCGCGTGACCCTGGTGGTCAACTACTGGGACCGCCGTCCGACCGGCGTGCCGACCTGGCGCGAATCCGGCGCCTATCGCGCGTTATAAAGGCAGGGATGCATCTCGCCGGCCTCACCGAGCAAGCGCTGATGGAGAGCGGGGTCAGGAAGGCCCACGCGCGCGCGCTGGTGGCATGGTTCGCCGGCCGGGCAGCGCGGCCGCGCGCGGCCGACGCGTACGAAACGGAATTGCCGCGGAGCGAAGCCGTTCACGATCCCGACGGCACCGTGCGCTTCGCGGTGCATCTCGACGGGCGAACCGTCGTCGAGACGGTCTTGATCGAGCATGCCACGCGGCGGACCGTCTGCGTCTCTTCGCAAGCCGGCTGCGCGCGCGGGTGCGTCTTCTGCGAGACGGGCCGGCTCGGCCTCGTGCGCAATCTCACCGCCGCGGAGATCGTCTCGCAGTACGCGATCGTGGCGCGGCATCTCGGCGAGAGGCCGCGCAACGTGGTCTTCATGGGGATGGGCGAGCCGCTCGACAACCTCGAAGAGGTGCTGAAGGCGATCGACGTGCTCCGCGAGCCGGCCGGATTCGCCGTGCCCGAGCGGCACATCACGGTGAGCACGGTCGGGATCGTGCCGAAGATGACCGAGCTCTACGCGCGCACCAAGGCGCACGCTGTTGCCGGTCGCGCGCAAATGGCCGCTCGAACAACTGCGCGCCGCGATCGCCTCCGCACCGCGCACCGTATTGCTGCAGTGGACGTTGATCGACGGAGTCAACGATTCGCAAACCGACGCCGACGCGCTGGCGCGCTTCTGCGGCGGGCTCGACGTGCGGGTGAATCTGATTCCTTTGAATCCCGGACCGGTTCCGGAGCAGCGCGCGCCGCCGCTCGATCGCTGCCGCGCGTTCCAGAAGTGGCTGGCCGACGCGGGCGTGCGGACGCTCTTGCGCATGCCGCACGGCCAGCAAGTAGGCGGGGCCTGCGGGCAGCTGGCCGGACAGAAGCGCCGGCAGAGGGCTGACAGCACGGCCGCGCTGCCCTAGCTTGCGCGGCATGAAACGGATCCTGATCGTCGTCCTCGGCGTGATCGTAGTCGCCCTGGTCGTCCTCTCGTTCGTGATCGACGGAATCGCGACTTCCAAGGCGCGAGACCAGGCGGAAAAGCTTTCGCGCGAGTGGGGGCGTCCGGTGCAGATCGGCTCGGTCGCGGTGAAATTTCTCACCGGGCTCGGCGTGCGGGTGAGCGGCGTGCAGATCGGCCCGGCTGCCGGCGAGCCGCTGCCGCTGGTCGATCTCCAGCGCGTCGAAGTGAAGATGGCGCTGATCAGGGCCGCGCTCTCTGGCGGCAAGGACGTGGAGATCCGTTCGGCGGTGATCGACGGGCTCACCGTCAACATCGTGAAGATGCCCGACGGCACGACCAACCTCGAGCAGTTACAACACACGCTCTCGTCGGAAACGAAGCCTGCCGAGCCGGCGCAGAAAAAGGAGTCGGATCTTTCCTTCCTGCGCGTCGATCACGCCGCGCTGCACGACGGGAAAATCGCGCTGGTCGACAAGGACCGGCAACTGTCCGTGCAGCACCTCGACGTCGAGGTCAACGACCTGCGCGCGGGCAAGCCGCTGGAGGTCGTGCTCAAGGCTGCCGTGCTGACCGAGAAGCAGAACCTCGAGCTGCACGTGAAGGCCGCGCCGCTGCCGCCCTCGCTGACACCGACGCCGACCACGCTGGTCTTGCGCATCGATCCGCCCATCGATCTCGCGCCGCTGGGGCCGTTCGCGGGCAAGGAGCTCGGTTTGCAGTCGGGGACGTTCGACGCGGACTTCGACGCGCAGCTCGGCGCTGCGGTGCCCGGCGGATCCGGGCCGACCAA
>VBLM01000501.1:2318-4778 GCA_005879095.1 Deltaproteobacteria bacterium | reverse complement strand
GCGCGGGCGTCGCGAAGGCGGCGATCGAGAAGCTGAAGCTGGCTGCCGTCGAGCACGGCTTCCTCTTGCCGGAAGACAAAACGGGGTTCGAGAAGTTCCGTGCTCCGGAAAGACCGCAGTACGCGCTGGTGGCGAGCCTCGACAACATCTCGCACCTGCGCCGCGCGGTCGCCGAGCTGCTCGACGAGAAGCACGCGAAGCTCGAGGTCTACACCGAGAAGAAGATGGAAAACGTCAGCTCGGTCCACGATCTCCCGCATCACGCCATCCTCGATCGCGGCCGGCTGATCGGCTTCTGGGAGTACGACACGGAGAAAGCGAAAATCGTCTGGGCCGCGTTGGAAAAAGCGCCTGCGAAATTGCACGACGCGATCGAGCGCACCGAAGCGTTCGTTCGCGATCAACTCGGTGACGCCCGCTCGTTCAGCCTCGACAGTCCCGAAAGCCGCGGCCCGCGCATCGCTGCCTTGAAGAAACTGGCGTGAACAACGCCTAGAATTCGCGTTCGATGGAGGCGAACTCGGCCACGCCCAACGTCTCGGCGCGGCGCTGCGGATCGATGCCCGACTTGCGCAGCGCCTCGCGGCCGCCGGCGAAGTTCTTCAGCGCGTTCCAGAGCGTCTTGCGGCGCAGGCCGAAAGCGGCCTTGACCAGCGCGCGGAAGCGTCGCTCGTCGTGGATCGGCGCGCGCGGCGTGTCGAGGAATTCGAGCACCAGGGCGCAGCTCTCGACGTCGGGCGGGGGCGTGAAGAGATGGCGGGGCACGGTGAGCGCGACGCGCGGATCTGCGACCTCCTGCACCAGCACCGACAACAGGCCGTAGTCGCGCCCGCCCGGCGGCGCGGCGATACGCTCTGCGACTTCGCGCTGGAGCAGCAGCACCGCGCGCTTCACGGCGTCGCGCTGGTCGAGGAGGTGAAAGAGGATCGGCGAGCTCAGATGGTACGGCAGATTTCCGCAGACGATCACGCGGCGCCCAATTGCTTTGAGGTCAAACGACTTCGCGTCGGCCTCGACCACTTCGACGCCGAAGGGAAGCTCGCTGCGCAAGACCGGAACCAGCTCGCGATCGCGCTCGACGGCGACCACGTGCGCGCCGGTCGCCGCGAGGACGCGGGTGAAGTGGCCGAGGCCCGCTCCCAGCTCGACGATCCAGTCGCCGGGCCCCGCGCGCGCGAGCCGCGCCAGGTTCGAGAGCACGCCCGCGTCGCCGAGAAAGTTCTGCCCCCATTCCTTTTTCGGCCGAAGCCCGTGCCTGCGCAGAAGCTCGCCGGGCGAGCTCATTCGGCCTTCCCGTCGCGGCAGAGCAGCGCGTAGTCGCGCATCTTTCCGGGCGGCGCCGATCGCAACCAGGGGTCGATGATGGCGGCACGGTCCGCGGCGGTGCCCCAGTGGTTGAGGCCGTGCAATGCCGCCCGCTCGCAGCCAGCTATCGCGAGGATCTCCTGCAGCACGCCGATCAGCGCGTTGCGAACGGGCATGCACAACGAGCAGAACGTGCCCGCCGCGGAATCGCCGGCGCGGCCGGGCGCGGCGCCCTCGAGCAGATCGAACCACATGTATCCGCGGTCATCGTGATCGTCGTGCGCGAAGAGATCGCGATAGAGCACCGACATCGCGTTGACGCAGGAGATCCGGGGCGAGATCGGCAGGTCGTGGTTCCAGATCTGCCAGGAGAAGAAATCCGGCTGGAACCAGTTGGGCAGGAACCAGAAGCCCTGCACGCGCTGATCGCGGCTGAACCGCGCGACGCAGGAGGGATCGCGAAACAACCGCTCCGCATGCTGGATCTGGAGGGCCGCGTCGACCTCGAGCAGCGTCGTGTCTTCCGATTCCTTCACCTGCCATTCCGGCCCGGAGCGATCGAACGCGTGCGCGAGGAACTGGTCGAAGCTCACCCCGCGAAGGTCGATTTCGCGCTCGATCACGAAGGGAACGCGCGCTCTCACAGCCGCCATCCGGGGTCGGCCGAAATCTCGCCGGAAGCTCGTTCGCCGCGCGCAAGCCGGAGCGCGCCGGCGGTCGCGATCATTGCGCCGTTGTCGGTGCAGAGGCGCGGACTGGGCAGGAACAATGAAATGCCTTCGGCCGCGCAGCGTTCGGAAGCCAGAGTACGCAGCCTCGAATTTGCCGCGACGCCGCCGCAGATCACGAGCGACGGCAAGCGCGCCGCACGCGCGGCCCGCACCGCCCGCGACGTCAGCGCGTCGCAGACCGCTTCCTGAAAGCTTGCGCACAAGTCAGGCAGATTCCCTACCCCGTGCTTTCGCACGTGGTGGAGCACGGCCGTCTTCAAGCCGCTGAAGGAAAAATCGAACTCCGCCTTGCTCCGTTTCGAGAGCCCGCGCGGAAACTCGAATGCGCGCGGATTCCCTTCGCGGGCCAGCCGATCGATGTGCGCCCCGCCCGGATACGGCAGCCCGAGCAGCTTGGCTACCTTGTCGAAGGCCTCCCCCGCGG
>VBLM01000501.1:0-2221 GCA_005879095.1 Deltaproteobacteria bacterium | reverse complement strand
TTGACGCCCGAGAGCGGCAGTCCCGCCGCGGCCGACAAGGACTTGCCCACCTGCACGCCGACGAGCAGCGCGCCGACCAGACCCGGCCCGCGCGTCACGGAGAGACCGTCGAGATCGCGCAGCTCGACCGACGCCTTGCGCAGCGCCTCGTCGATCACCGGCAGCACCCGCTGCAGATGATCGCGCGAGGCCAGCTCCGGCACGACGCCGCCGAACCGCTCGTGCACCTCCGCCTGCGTATGCACCACGTCCGACAGCGCCCGTGCGCGCGGCCGCTCGCTCGCCGCGTCCGAAACCTCGACCACCGCCGCCGCGGTCTCGTCGCAGCTCGTCTCGATGCCCAGCACGCGCATGAAGCGTGTGTTAACCCGAATGGGCGAGATTCGCGAGGATGAGGCGCACGTCCTTGATGAATTCGCCGGACGGCTCCAGCTCGAGATACCTCTGGTACGCCTTCACCGCCGCCGCGTTCCGGCCGAGGCTCTGGTACGCGGTCCCGAGCAGCAGCTGCGCGCGGGCGCTCTGCGCGTCGAGTCTCGCCGCGGTCTCCAGCGGCTGCACGGCGCTGCGCGGCTTGTCGGCCTCGAGATACGCATCGCCGAGCGCGAGCAGCGCCGGCACCGAGCGCGGCCTCTCCTTCACCGCGCGCTGGAACTGAGTGATCGATGCTTTGTACTTTCCGCGCTTGAGCAGCTCGTCTCCCTGCTGCAAGGCGTTGGCGTACACGTCATCGGAGTCAGGCGGCGGTGGCGGGCGGCGGTTTCGCCTTGGTCTCGAGCCACGGCGCATCCTGCTTGTCGGTGAGCGGCTGGGGCCGCAGGAACCAGGCCGCGGCCAGCAATGCCAGCGCGACCGACGAATACAACGGCCACCGCCGCTTCCGCTTCTGCACGGACTGGAGCAGTGCCGCCTCGAGCGCGCGATCGGGCGGCGGCGTCCCCGGCACGATGGCGTCGACGATCGGCGACGGCGGCACCGGCGTCGGCACCGCGACGGGCGCGATCGGCGGCGTCACCACCGGTTGCGCCGGCTCCGTCTTCGGCTCGACCCTCTGCGCAGGCTCCGGCGACCCGTTCACCAGCCGCGCCACCGGTGCGTCGGGCGCAAACTTCTTCGCCGCCTCACCCACGGCCGGCGACATGCGCCGCGCTTCGCCGAGCGCCTCGGCCTCCCCGCGCGGCGGCAGCTCGACCAGGTGCGCGAGCCGCAACGGCTTTCCCTCGCCGATCCGGGTCCGCGCCTCCTCGGCTTCGCGCCGCAGCCGTTCCCGCCGCACTCCGCGCAGCGGCGGAAAGTGCACGACCGCCACCGGCTTGACCGGCGCCGGCAGCGGCCGGACCGCCACGGCCGCAGCCTCCTCCCTCTCTCGCGCGCGCTGCAACTCGACCGACTCGGCCTGCGCCATCTCCCGGACCAGCGCCGCCGCCGCCCGCGCCTCGTCGAGCGATTTCGGCGGCGCCGGCGTCGCATCGGCCGCCAGCCACTGGTTGAGCGACGGCTTCCCCGGCAACGCCTGTTTCTTGCTCTCGACCGCCTCGAGAATCCCGTCGCCGAGAAGCTTGCGCACCACCGCGAGCGTGCTCAGATCGTCCGACGGCGACTGATCGAGCGACTCGCGCAGCGTGCGCTTCCCGTCGAAGCAGCGGATCACGCCGTTCACCTCGTCGGGCAGGTCGCCGAGCTTTTCGGCAAGAACGGCGTAATCGACCGCCAGCTGCGCCGTCATCGGCAGCTCGCCGGCCGCTGCGGCGACCTCCTCGACCTTTCGCATCGCCTCGACCAACGCCGCGTGCGTCCCGCCTTCGATGCGCGCCTCGCGCTCGACCTTGCCGAACTCGGCCCGGAAGCTGCCGCTCTCCCACGTCATCAGGCGCCAGAACGCGCCATCGCCCTGCAGCGCGCCGAACTCGGCGTCGATGATTTGTCCTTCTTTTACCCACACCCGCGCCTCGCGGCCGTACGCCTCGCACATCACGACCGCGCTCTTGCCGGCAGCAAGAAGCTGCTGGAACAGGTCGAGCAGGCCGAGATCGCGCACGGACCCTGTCAACGGCGCCTCGGCGCCGGCCTCGTTCTGCTGCCGCCGCTGGATCAGCATCTGGGCCCGCTGGGCCAGCTCTTTCAAGACGATCGGCTTGGCGAGAAAGTCGTCGGCCCCGGCCTCGATGGCCTTGGCCGCGAGCGACTTCTCCGCGCCGATGATGAGAACCGGAATCGCCGA
>VBLM01000500.1:3005-5045 GCA_005879095.1 Deltaproteobacteria bacterium | reverse complement strand
CTCGGCGGCGATCCCGTAGATCGCAATGAGCGCAAGGAGAGCAACCAGCGCCCGGCGCAGCCGGACCTTGGGCATCAGCGCACCCACCGCGTCAGCCGCGCCGTCGCGAGCCGCGCCACCGCGTCCATCGCCCAGCCGGCTGCCGCCAGCGCCAGGATGCCGACGATGATCACCGCCGGGTCGGAGCGGGTCTGCAGCCGAGAGGCCCACATGCCGCCGCCGACGAGGAAGTTCCCCATGCCGTCGTCCGCCATCAGCATTTCCGCGCCCACGGCGGTCATCCAGGCGAGGGCGATCGAGTACCTCAAGCCCCCGAGCACCGCCGGGCCCGCCGCGGGCAGGAGCACCTTGCTCCAGAGCAGCGACCCGTGCGCGCCCAGCGATCGCGCGGCAACCTCGTACTTCGCGGCGACGTCCCGGACGCCGTGGTAGGTGGGAATCACCGCGGTAGTCGCGACCGCGTACACGATGGGGATCAGCCGGTGCGCTTCGCTGTGGCCGAGCCAGAGCATGATGTAGGTGATCAGCGCCAGCGGCGGGATCGAGCGGACCAGCACGAAGATCGGGTGCAGGTAATCGTCCGCGCGCCGGCTCGCGCCCATCCAGAGGCCGATCAGGATCCCGAGCGGCAACCCGACCGCGAGCCCGAAGAGGACGCGGAGCGTGCTGATGCCGAGCGACGCCGGCAACGTCACGCGCTCCTGCTGCAGCGTCTCGATCTGATCGCTGGAATGATGGTGGTGGTGATGCGCCTCGTGTTCCATGCCCTGCGGCGGCGGCGCGGAGACCAGGGCGCGGAACGTCTCCGCGATGTCGCTCGCGGGCGGGATCACGTCGGGCCGCTGCAGGACGCTCGCGACCACGGCGTACGCCGCGATCAAAGTTGCCAGCGAGACGATCCAGAGCAGCGGGCGCTGGGCCACGGCGCGCATTTAACCGTCGGCTGGCGCGAAATGCCAATCAACTTCGCGACGCGTCGGCCTCGATGTGGTTGAGCTTCCCAAATGTAGACGCTACCATCGCTCCTGACATCGCTCGTCGCTGCTCTTTCTCTTAGCGGCCGCAAGACTTCTTACGATTGTTTTTCAGTCTACTGTCGTTTTTCTATTGACGAGCTTTGGCGCGATCTCGGCGCGCGAAGAGCCATGACCGGTGGGCGTCGGCGTCTCGAGCCCGCAGATTCGCGCTCTGCGTTGCATTTGATCAGTGAGGTTCATGCACGGTCCCGGCCGCGAAATCGCGTCACCGCGCGTCTGCGGCCCTCGGAAAAACGTCGTGTTACCACGACGCCATGAATACTCCTCAATCGCTGTCGAATCGGGAATTGCTCGACGCCACCCATACCCTGGCGAGGCACGCATGCGACGTCGAGGCCGACCTGCTCGTGCATCTGGCCGAGATCGACGAACGCAAGCTCTATCTGGAATCGGCGTTTCCGTCGTTGTTTGCATTTTGCGTCGGCGAGCTCGCCTTCTCCGAGGATGCCGCGTACAGCCGGATCCTGGTCGCGCGCGCTGCGCGCCGCCTGCCGGCGGTGATCGACGCGCTGCGATCGCGTCGCGTCCACCTCACCGGCCTGCGCCTCCTCGTACCTCCCCTGACCCTCGAGAACTGCGAAGAGGTGCTCGCTCGCGCGGCCGGAAAGTCGAAGCGCGACGTCGAGGAACTCGTCGCTCGGCTCGCTCGGCAACCTCCCGTCGCGGCCGTCGTTCGCAAAGTGGCCGCGGCCCCGATCGCGCCGCTGGCATTGCCGTTGGCGATCGCGCCCGCACCGCCACGACCCGTCGTCCGGCCGCTCGCGGAGGATTCCTGGAAGGTCCAGTTCACGGCGAGCAACTTGTTCCGGAACAAGTTGCGCATCGCACAGGATCTGTTGCGTCATCGCGTACCCGGCGGCGATCTCGCGTTGATCTTCGAACGAGCGCTCGATCTGCTGATCGAGCGCGTGAAAAAAGAACGCTTTGCGTCAGGCTGCAGGCCCCGCACGCAGGTTGCGACGAAGCCGGCCGAATCCCGCCACGTCCCCGCCGCGATCCGGCG
>VBLM01000500.1:0-2727 GCA_005879095.1 Deltaproteobacteria bacterium | reverse complement strand
CAGCTATTGCAGTTGGTCAACCGCTATCCGTGGATGGTCTTCATCACATCCTGATTCTCCGTCACCTTCCGCGGTTCGCCCTGGTAGATGATCTCGCCTCGATCGATGGCGTAGAGCCGGTCGGCCACGCGGGTGGCGTTGGCGACGTTCGACTCCGCGATCAGGACCGCGATCTTCATCTCCTTGATCTTGTGCACCGCCTCGATCAGCCGCGTCACCACCACCGGCGCGAGGCCTTCGAACGGCTCGTCGAGGAGGAGGATGGCGGGCGAGAGCATCATTGCGCGGGCGATGGCCACCATCTTCTTCTGCCCGCCGCTCAAGTAGAGCCCGCGCCGCTGCGTCAGCGACTTGACCTCGGGAAACACGCCGTAGACCCGCTCGTCCGTCTGCGCCGCCTGCGCCGCCCGCCCCGAGATCTCGGCCAGCCAGCGGCAGATCTGAAAGTTCTCCGCCACCGTCAAGTCGGGAAACAGCCCGCTGTCCTCCGGCGCGTAGCCGATGCCGAGCCGCGCCCGCCGGTACGGCGCCAGCGCGCTGATGTCCTTCCCCTGGAAGGTGATCTTGCCCGAGCGCAGCGGAAGCAGGCCGATGATGCTGTCGATGGTGGTGGTCTTGCCCGCGCCGTTGCGTCCGACCAGGACCACCGACTCCCTCTCGCCCACCGAGAGCGAGACCTGGCGGAGGATCTGAGCCCGCCCGCGGTAGGTCTCGATCTTCTCGATCTCAAGCATGGGTCGGCCCGAAGACGGCGTCCTTGACTCGCTCGTCGTTGCGGATCGCTTCCGGCGCGCCGCTGGCGAGGATCTCTCCCTGGTGCATCACCACGATCCGGTCCGAGTACTTGAAGATGATGTCCATGTCGTGCTCGATGACCACCGCGGTGATCTTCTGCGCCCGCACGATCGAGCTGATCACGTCCATGATCGGCGCCTTCTCGCGGGTGCTGACGCCGCTGGTCGGCTCGTCGAGGAAGAGGAGCCGCGGCTTGAGCGCGTAGGCGACGGCGACGTCGAGCAGCTTGCGCTCGCCCTGCGAGATGCCGCCTGCCAGGACCTCTGCCTTCAGCTCCAGCCCGAACTGGCGAAGGATGTCGTGCGCCTCTTGCCAGACCGCCTGCTGGCGATCGGCCAGGGAGAAGAGCCGGCGTGTCATCCCCTCGCGGGAGAAGATCGACAGCGCCACGTTGTCGAGCAGCGTCAGCTCGTCGAAGAGGTTGACGATCTGGAAGCTGCGCGCGATGCCGGCCTTGATGCGGGCGTGCACGTTCTCTTTCGTGATGTCCTCGCCGCGGAAGCGGATCTGCCCGCTGTCGGGCAGGATCAGCCCGCTGATCAGGTTCACCAGGCTGGTCTTCCCGGCGCCGTTGGAGCCGATCAGCGAGAGGACCTCGCCCTCTCCGATGGTGAAGTCGACCTTGTCGACGGCGTGGGTGTCGCCGAAGTACTTGGTCAGCTTGGCGGTCTCGAGGAGATTCACTTGGCGAGCCGCCTTCTGGCCACGGCGTAGACCAGCTTGGCGGAGCCGACGATCCCGGTGGGCAGCGTCATCACCAGCACCACCAGGATCACGCCCATCAGCGCCTGCCAGTAGACCGTGAAACCCACCGCGTAGGTCTTGAGGTAGTTGAACACCACCGCGCCGACGATGGGCCCGGTGAAGTTGCGGAAGCCACCCAGCACCGCCATGAAGACGATCTCGCCGGAGAACGGCCAGTAGAGGATGTCGGGAGTGGTCAGGCCGTTGAGCGGCACCCAGAGCGCGCCGGCGATGCCGGTGAAGACGCCGGAGACGAGGAAGGCGACGAACCGGTAGCGCCGGATCCGGATGCCGATGAAGCGCGCGCGGGTCTCGTTGTCGCGGATGGCCTGCAGCGCCTTGCCAAACGGCGAGTGGACGATGAGCCACATCAAGGCCACGCAGATCACGAAGACCGCCAGCACGTAATAGTAGTAGCCGTGGGCGAGGAAATAGATCTTGTCCTCGCCCTCCGCAGTAGCGACGCCGAGCAGTTTGGGCGTCGGCACGCGCAGGCCGTCGGTGCCGCCGGTCACCCAGAAGAACTTGAAGGCCAGGCTCCACAGCACCTGCGAGAGCGCGAGCGTGAGGATGCTGAAGAAGATTTTCGTATAGCGCACGCAGACGTAGCCGAAGAGGGCGGTCACCAGTATCGAGGCGACGATGGCGCCCAGCACGAACAGCTCCATCGACTGGACGTGCAGGTACTTGACCATGAAGGCCACCGCGTAGGCGCCCACGCCGAAATACGCCGAGTGGCCGAAAGAGAGCAGCCCGGTGTAGCCGAGCAGCAGGTTGAAGCCGAGGACGGCGATGGCCATCACCAGTCCGTACGCGAGCAGGATGGTCGGGTAGGGATCGACGACTTGGGGCAGCACCAGGAGCAGCACGGCGATGGGCACCGCCCAGATCAGGGTCTTCTTGACGCTCATGCCGCGCGGCCGAAGAGTCCTGCGGGGCGGACCAGCAGCACGACGGCGGCGATCAGGTAGAGGACGGCCAGCTCGATCTCCGGGAACACGCTGATGCCGATCTCGCGGATGATCCCCACGATCAGCGCCCCGACCAGCGCGCCCTCCAGGCTCCCCAGTCCGCCGATCACCACCACGATGAAGGAGAGGACCAGCGCGTCCACCCCCATCCCCAACACTGCCGACTGGCTGGGGACGATGATCGCGCCGCCCAGCCCGGCCATGAAGCAGCCGATGG
>VBLM01000073.1 GCA_005879095.1 Deltaproteobacteria bacterium | reverse complement strand
AACCTGCGCAGTCGCCGATGTCATGACCGTATTTCCAGCTGCCTCGAAGAGGCAGTCGGAAAGTTTGGTTTGCGCGTGATCGAGTATTCGATCCTCGGCAACCACATTCACTTGATCGTCGAGGCGGATGGCGCGGAGTCGCTCGCGCGCGGCATGCAGGGTCTGGAGATTCGGATCGCGAAGAGTCTGAATTCACTGATGAATTGCAGCGGACCTGTCTTCTCGGATCACTACAACAGTCGGCGCCTTACGTCGCCGACTGAGCTCGTGCGCGCCATCGCATACGTGCTGCACAATCACGAGCATCACTACGGGTCGACCGGCCGCGATCGGTTTTCCTCGGACGGCCTGGCGGCCGCCGCGCGCCGCGCGCAGCTCGCGATCCCAGTCTCCTGGCTACTGACAATCGGATGGCGCAAGGCCGCGCCCGCCGACCTGCGCCGGCTCCGCGGATTCGCGTTCGAGCGCGCCCGCGACGCTACCGCCGGATGCACGGTCGCCGCCGGCGCGCGGGCGATAGCGGCAGTCCCCTGCCCGACGACGGCTACTTGACGGCCGGCCTCACCACCACCAGCGACTTGTCGTACCCCGGCACGCTGCCGGAAATGAGCAGCAGGTTGCTCTCTGGGATCACGTCGACCACCGACAGGTTCTGCACCGTCTTCTTCTCGACGCCCATGTGCCCCGGCATCCGCTTGCCCTTGAACACGCGGCCCGGCGTCTTGCGCATTCCGACCGCGCCCATGTGCCGGTGCACCTCGTGCGCGGAGGCCGCATTGCGCGCCTGGCCCTTCATGTGGTGGCGCTTGACCACGCCGGCGAAGCCGAAGCCGCGCGAAGTCCCCGTCACATCGACCTTGTCGCCCTTCTTGAACAGCGCCACCGTCACCTGCGAGCCAATCGCGAAATCCCCGAGCTCTTTCTCGGAAACGCGGAACTCGCGGATGCGCTTGTGCGGCTTCTGCGACTTCTTCTTGAACTGTCCGAGGTGCGGCTTGGTCTCGCGCCGCTCGGCGTTCTTCTCGTCGAGTTCGCCGTGCGCGAGCTGCAACGCGGTGTAGCCGTCGCGCTCCGCGGTGCGATGTCCGTGAACGAGGTTCGGAGTCACTTCCACCACCGTGACCGGAACGGAGGTGCCGTCCTCCGCGAACACGGTGGTCATGCCGACTTTCTTCTCCTACATCAGGCGCGCGGAGGGGTTGCGATACCCCCTTCGTCAGGGGGCCGCGGCTTCTAACACGCGGAAACCGCCGGATCAAGTTGGGTAAAACCCTTCCCACCGGCGGCCGGCCTGCCGAGCGAAGGGCCCGCTGGCACGGCGGCTGCTCAGCGGAATGACCCCGGGGGGACGGGATGACTGTGGCGTCGTGGGGGGAGGCGGGTGTCCTGGCTCTACAAGTCCCGGGGGAGGGGCCGGCTGGCCGTCGCGGGGCGGCCAGCCGGCGCCGTTCGCTCGGCCTGATGCTGCTCTTTGCCATCGGCGCCGGGACCGCCGGCGCGATCCTCGGCCTCGTGAAGCAGCCGGACCCCAGGAATGACCAGGTCGAATCGTTCGCCTGGACAACCGCGGCCGCCATCCAGGCGGCGCGCAACGCCGAAGAAAAGGCTCGCACCGCCGAGAGGGCCCTCCACGACGCGCAGTCCCGCATCCAGGCGCTGACCGCCTTCGGCGCCGCCGACGAGCTTGCCGACTGGCAGGAAGCGGAACGCCTCGGCGTCGCCCGATTCATGAAGGATTCCCCGGCCCTCTGGGCCGACGAGCGGCGGCACGTCGAGGCCACCATCGTCCGCGAAGCGCGCCGCAACGGGCTCGATCCGCTGCTGGTGGCGGCAGTCATCCAGGTGGAATCGCGGTTCGATCCGTTCGCCGTCTCGGACGCGGGCGCGTGCGGGCTGATGCAGCTGATGCCGCCGACGGCGCAGTGGCTGGCCGGCGAGACCAGCATGCGTCCGGCGCACCTCTTCAATCCGGTGCTCAACATCGAGCTCGGGACGAGCTACCTCGCGCAGCTGATGGCGAACTTCGGCAGCGACCTGAACCAGGCGTTGATCGCCTACAACGCCGGCCCGGCGGTGGCGAAATCGCTCAAGCGCGGCAGCAGGGCGTGGAAGCGGCTCGAGGCCTATCCGAAAGCGGTGCTGGCGGCCTACAAGGCGCTGCTCACGCCGCCGCAGACGGTGGCATCGCGCTAGTCCAGTGGTCAACGTCTCTGCATGGACAAGAAAAACCTGGAAGGCGAGTTGGATCGGGCGAAGGGCCGCTTGAAGGAGACGGTGGGCGTGGCCACCGGTGACCGCAAGCTCGAGGGCGAAGGCAAGCTCGAGCAGATCAAGGGCAAGATCAAGGACGCCGCCGGCGACCTGCGGCAGGGCATCAAGGACAAGCTCGACGATCTCGACAAGCCGAAGTCAGGCGAATAGCAGCGCCAGGGCGCCGTCGCGCTCCTCGATGCGCCCTCCGTGCGCCTCGAGAATAGCCGCTGCCATCGCGAAGGCGAGCACTGCGCCGGTCGGGTCCCCCGAAGGCCGCTCC
>VBLM01000072.1 GCA_005879095.1 Deltaproteobacteria bacterium | reverse complement strand
CGATTCCAGGACATGGGCCTCGATCCCGAGGAGGCTCAGCTCTACGCGCTGATCGACGGAAAGCGCACCGCGCGCGAGCTGCTCGACTTCGGCGCGCTCCCGCTCGACGACGCACGAAAGCTGCTCTACGCGCTGCGCTGCGCGAACATGATCCACTTCGCGCCACCCGACGCGATACGCCCGCCCGCGCCGCAGCCGATCGTGCCGCGGCCGCCGCCCGTTCCCAACATCGCGGAGCCGGAAGCCCAGGATTTGCGCCGCGGGACGCTCTTCGACGTGCTCGGCGTGCGGCCGGATGCGACCGAGCTGGAAGTGCGGATCGCCTTCGCCGCGCTGGCCAAAGAGAACCATCCGGATCGGCTGGGGCCCGACGCAAGCGCCGAGGCGAAAGCGTTCGCCGAGGACATCTTCCAGCAGATTTCCACCGCGCACGACACGCTGGTCGATCGGCAAAAAAGGACCGAGTACGAGCTCGCCGGCGCCCAGCGCTCCGACGGCGACGAGGTCGATCGGATCCTGAAAGCCGAACAGCGCTTCCGCGAGGGCGAGGCGCTGCTGCGCCAGGGAAATCCGGCTTCCGCGATGGAAGCGTTCGCCGAAGCCTCGCGGCTCTATCCCGACGAGGCCGAGTTCCATGCCTGTCTCGGCTGGGCCACGTGGCTCGCGCTTTCGCCCGACGTCCAGGCTGCTGCGCAAGCCCGCGCGCTCCTCGACAAGGCGCTGGCGCTCAATCCGCGCATCGATCGCGCGTACGTCTTCCGCGGCCGCATCGCCCGCGCGCTCGGCCGCGGCGAAGAAGCGTACGCCGAGTTCGAGAAGGCGCTCCTCTGCAACCCGGCCTGCACCGAGGCGCTGCAGGAGCTCCGCCTGGCAAGGCGCGCGTGACGCTGCTCCAGGAAAGGTTCGCCGAGGTCGGGCCGCTCAACGCGATGGAAGCCCAGCTGGCGCGAGCGGCGGTGGCTGCGCGCGGCCGGCTCGACGCGCGCGACGAGACGGCGTTGAGATACGCGCTCTCGCTCTGCCGCTGCTGGCACGTGCGGGCGCCGGACGGACGCGACGTGGCGGTGGCCGCTTTATTGAGACCTTTCCGCGAAAAGCTGGTGCAAGTGCTGTGGCCGCTGCTCGATCCGCAGCGGACCGTCCTGGCCGAGCCCCACGAGCTGTTGCCGGCTGCGCGCGCCGCCAGGGAGATCGCGCGCGCAGCGACCCGCGACCTGCAGGAAAAGCTCGGCCATCGGTTGCCTGTGGAACGGCTCGACCTGGAAGTGCGCGAGCGCCACCTGGTGCTCGTCTGCGGCGGCGGTGGCGGCACCGGCTACGTACATCTGGCGGCGTACGCGCTTCTCGAAGCGGCCGGGCTGCAGCCGGCGCTGATCGCGGGGAGCTCGATGGGGGCCATCCTCGGCCTCTTCCGCGCTCGCGAGAAGCGGTTCGACCTCGCGCGGATTCCGGAGATTTTACAGGATCTTACCTATCGGAAGATCTTTCGCATCATCCCTCAGCCGAGCACCTACGGGCTTCCGGGGCCGCTGCGGCTGCATCTGCGATCGGCGATCGGCCACTGGTTCCGCCATCCGGACGGCTCGCCGCTGCGGATGTCGGATCTGCCGATCCCGCTGCTGGTGACCGTCACCGGCATCCGGCGGGGAAAGCTGCCGCACCCGCTCGAGGACTACGAGGCCATGCTCGGCGTGGCCGATCCCGACCCGGCGCGTTGGGGCCTGCGCGCCCTGCACCGGAACGTGCAGCGGCTGACCGCCGCGATCTCCGAGCTGGCGCGGATTCCACGGCTGACCGCGCGGCTCGTCTTCGGCGCTTCCGAAGAAACGCGGCAGTGTGACGCGATCGACGCCGCCGGGTTTTCGGCGAGCGTGCCGGGTGTGATTCACTACGACATCGTGCGCGACGACCCGCGCATGCGCGATCTGCTGGACGGCCTCTTGCAGCGGCACGACCTGTTGCGCCTCTGCGACGGCGGCGTGGTCGACAACGTGCCGGTGCGGACCGCCTGGCAGCACGTCCAGCGCAGCGGCCTTCCCGGCTCGGGCAGCCGCAACGCGGTCATCTTCGCGCTCGACGGATTCGCCCCGCGACTGATGACGCCGCTCTGGCTGCCGCTGCAGAGCATCGCCGCGCCGGCCGTCGCGCGCAACCGGCCCTACGCGCACATCTACAAGGCCTTCCGCCGCACTCTCTCGCCGCTCGCGCTGCTCCCGAACCAGCGCGCGCTCGGCGCGATCGTCCGCTCGGCCAAGGAAGAGCTGCTCTCGGACCTGCCTGTCCTGCAACGTTTGCTCGCACCGATCGGTCCGCTGCCGTCCTAGCATCCGCGCTTCGGCCGTGTTATGTCGCGCGACCGATGGCCGCCCCCAAGAAAGTCGAGAAGCTGAAGGAAAGCGCGCTGATCTGGATGGACGGCAAGTTCGTCCCCTGGGCCGACGCGAAGATCCACGTGCTGACCCACTCGCTGCACTACGGCGTGGCCGTCTTCGAAGGCATCCGCTGCTACCCGCAGCCGAACGGCGGCGGCGCGATCTTCAGGCTGCGCGAGCACGTCCGGCGGCTCTTCGAGAGCGCGCAGATCTGCCTGATGGAGATGCCCTACTCGAAGGACGAGGTATTCGAGGCCTGCAAGCAGGTGATGGTCGCGAACAAGATGAACGAAGGGTATCTGCGGCCGATCGCGTACTACTCGGACGGCCTGATGGGCGTGGGCGCGGTCAACCCGGTCCGCCTGACGATCGCCACCTGGTTCTGGGGCGCCTACCTCGGCGAAGAGGGCCTGAAGAAGGGCATCCGCGTGAAAATCAGCTCCTACACGCGCATGCACATGAATTCCGACCCTACCCGCGCGAAGGTGACCGGGCACTACCTGAACGGCGTGCTCGCCAAGCGCGAGGCACTGATGGCCGGGTATGACGAGGCCATCCTCCTCGACCAGCAGGGCTACGTCGGCGAGGCCACCGGCGAGAACGTCTTCATGGCCCGCGACGGCGTCCTCTACACGCCGCCGGTGGCGGGCGGAATCCTCGAGGGCATCACGCGCGAGTCGATCATCCGCATCGCCCGCGACAAGGGCGTACAGGTCGAGGAGCGCCGTTTCTCGCGCGACTACCTCTACTGCGCGGACGAGGCCTTCATGTGCGGGACGGCAGCCGAGATCACGCCGGTCCGCGAAGTCGACGATCGCCGCATCGGCGCCGGCGAGATGGGCGCGATCACCAAGGAGATCCAGTCGACGTTCTTCCGCGCCGTCCGCGGTCTCGAGCCGAAATACACTGAGTGGCTGACCCCAGTCGAGGCCGCCGTCGGCCGCCCCGCGCAGGCCGCAAGCCGCTAGCCTTTTTTCATTTCTGGAATGAGGCGGTTTTCGCCCCTGTTTGCCCGAAAGACGGGGTGAACGGGGCGTGGCCGGCCGGGCAGCGGCCGGGTCGCCTTCGGGAACCCCAAATGACGCAGAAGGCCGCAGAATCGGTTGGATTTTTGGTTGACGACGTTCTGTTCAATTGCTAGCTTGGTCGGCCTCCGACCGGGCTAAACAAATGAAGTTGTAGCATAAAGGAGCAGCCGCGTGAGCCGGACCACGTACCTCGACCTCGACGATCGGACCGAGGATGTGCGGGAATTGATGCGGGAGCGCCCGCGCGAGACCCGCGAGTTTCTGGAAAAGTACGAGCTATCCTGGGTTTATCACGAGTGCGCGCTGGAGGGCATGGTCCTTACCCACGCCGAGCTGCGCCAGGCCCTGGAGCCGAATCCCGGCATGGTGGACAGCTCGATGGTCCACGCTTTCAGCGAGGTCCGCAACCAGCGCATCGCCATCGATTTCATCAAGCAGGAAGCGAAGGCCCGGCAGCTCAAGTACAACCTCACGCTCGTCAAGAAACTGTACGAGATCCTGTACAGCAACTTGCCGAACCGGATGCCGATCACGTTCCGGCGCGACATGCCGCTCCACCGGACGTACTTCCACGACATCGTCCAGCCGGTGCAGATCCAGCCCGCGCTCGAGCAGCTCTTTCACTTCATGGAGAGCGAAGAGTTCCACCGGATGCATCCCTTCAAGCAGGCCACGCACTCGCACCACCGGTTCATGGAGATCTTCCCGTTCTCCGACCTGTCCGGAAAAATCGGCCGGATGATGATGAACCTGATCCTGGTGCGTGCGGGGTACATGCCGCTCGTGATCCACAGCATGGATCGGCAGACGTACTACGACGCCCTTCGCCTGAACGCGACCCAGTTCGGCAATGTGCTGATGGAGAGCATGGACAACGCGCTCGACAACGCGTTCAAGCACTTCGTGCCGGGCTGGAACGAGATGTCGCGCAAGCGCCTCGCCAGCGGCGAGTAGCCTCACGGAATTTCGAG
>VBLM01000504.1 GCA_005879095.1 Deltaproteobacteria bacterium | reverse complement strand
CAATTGCGGCGCCTCGAAGGGCTTGTGCAGATACCCCGCCGCGCCGGTCCGGCTGGCGATGGCCGGCAGGTCTTCCTTGGCCGAGATGAGCACCACCGGCACCTGGCTCTCGACGGGCAACCCGCTGATTCCCCTCAGGAATCCCTCGCCGTCCAGCAACGGCATGCGGAGGTCGAGCAGGATCACGTCGGGCCGGAATTCCGGCAAGACACGCACCGCTTCGACCGCGTCGCGGGCCACCGAGACCTCGTAGCCCTCCATCCCCAGGAGATCGGCTACGCCGTCGCGGAACCCTTCTTCGTCGTCGATGATGAGGATTTTCCGCTGCGGTATGACGGCCTCGCGCTTCACGACTATCCCCCGATACCCTACAAGTAAGGCATCGGAACACAGGTCAAGGGGTCGTGTCCATGCGGGGCGCCACGGACGACGCTGCTTGACTTGAATTGCCCAGTTCGTTAGATCGCCTCGGCTTTTCCCTGGCGTCATGCCGAAGTGGTGGAATTGGCAGACACGCCAGATTCAGGGTCTGGTGGGGGCAACCCCGTGGAGGTTCGAGTCCTCTCTTCGGCACCACCGACGCCCCGGCGGCGGTCCCCTGAGCGCTTTGTGCAGCGCCCGCCTCTGGACAGCGAGGCCCCGGCCGAAATGCCGGGGCTTTTCTGTTCATGACGCCCCTGCACGAAGCGCTGGCTGCCGTGCACGCACGGTGCAAGCCGCTGCCGGCGGAAGAGGTTCCGCTCGCCGAGGCGCAGGGCAGGGTGCTTGCCGTTGGCGTGTCGGCCCGGCGCGACCAGCCGGCCACCGACATCTCGATGATGGACGGCTACGCGTTGCGCGCTGCCGACGCGGGCTCGCCGCTGCGCGTCGCGGGCGAGATAGCGGCCGGCGATGCACCGTGGGAGCGCGAGCTGGCGCGGGGTGAGGCGGCGCGGATTTTCACCGGAGCGCCGTTGCCGCCGGGCGCCGATTGCGTCGTGATGCAGGAGCACACCGCGCGCGAGGGAGCGACGGTGCGCGTGGCGGAAACGCCGCGCGCGGGACAGCACATTCGCCGGCGTGGCGAGGAGCTCGAGGCCGGGGCGGAGGCGGTTGCCGCCGGAACGATTCCCGGCAGCGCCGAGCTGGCGCTGGCGGCCGCCTGCGGTGCGACAACCCTGCGCGTCTTTCGCCGGCCGCGGGTGGCGATCCTGACCACGGGGAGCGAGCTCGTGCCACAGGGGACCGAGCCGCCGCCGGGCAAGTTGATCGAGACCAACAGCATCGCCTTGGGCGCGCTCTGCCGTGATGCCGGGGCAGTGGTGCAATTCCTCGGCATCGCGCCGGATGACGTCGGCGAAATCGCGTCGCGCCTGCTTCCGGCCGAAGCCGACATCCTCGTCACCACAGGCGGCGCGAGCGTCGGCGATCACGATCACGCGCAGGCCGCGCTGGAACGGCTCTCGGGAGCGCTGATCTTCCATACCGTGGCCATCCGCCCGGGCAAACCGGTGCTGTTCGGGACCGCTTCGCGCGGCCGGCTCGTCTTCGGCCTGCCCGGCAATCCCGCCGCGGCCACGCTCGGTTTCGAGCTCTTCGTCCGGCTCGCCATCCGTCTGCTGGCGGGAGATCCGAATCCGGCCCGCCCGCAGGCGCGCGCCCGGCTGCGCGGCAATCTCTCCCGAATCAAGGGTCTGACGTACTTTCCCCGCGGCCGAGTCGTCGCGGAAGGCTCGACGCTCTTCTTCTCGCCCGGCGCGCAGCAGAGCAGCATGCAGATCGCCTCGTGGGCCGGAGTGAACGCCGTCGCGGTCGTGCCGCCCGGGGAAGGCCGCCTCGATGACGGCGAGGAGATCGCCGTTCTCCTCGTCGGTCCTCTGACCTGAGCCCTCAGAAGAAGAGCCGTACGGTCACTTGCGCTTGCGCGCTTTCAGGTTGGCGCCGCGCTTCGGCGCGATCGCGGTGTAGCTCTCGTCGAGCCACTCCTTGAGCAAGTCGAGAGGCACGTCGTCTTTTTTCTCGAAGTGCGCGCTCACCCAGCCGGCCTTGCCGAGGCCGTAGCCGGTCGGCTCGCACCAGGAGAACATCGTGGTCGCGGCTTCGCTCGAGTCGGGCAATTTGACCGACATGCCGAAGCTGCCGTCGCCGTTGTCGACGCCCATGAAGACGAAGACTTTCTTGCCGACCTTGTAGACCGTCTCGCCCCAGGGATGGTCTTCCCACGCGCCCGGGTATGTCTTGGCGATCTTCTTCAGGGCCTTGAACGCATCGCGTGGTTTCATTCTTTTTCGTCGAGCCAGGCCATCTGGATGGCCTCGAGGATCTTCTCGTTCGACTTGTTCGGGTCGTCGTCGAAGCCCGGCAGATCGCGGACCCACTTGTGCAGGTCGGTGAACCGCACGCTCAACGGATCCGTGTCGGGAAACTTCTCATGCAGGGCGATGCCGATCTCCTGCACGTCGTGCCAAGTCAATGTTTGCGGCATGTGG
>VBLM01000071.1 GCA_005879095.1 Deltaproteobacteria bacterium | reverse complement strand
ATCGACCTGCCTTCCGCCGACGTCGAAGGCACCCGCCGCGAGATCGAGGAAGTGATCGGCCTCGACGCCAGCCGCGCGGTGCCCACCAGCGCCAAGGAGGGCATCGGCATCGAGGAGTTGCTGGAGGAGATCGTCAAGGACGTGCCGCCGCCGAGCGGCGATCCGGAAGTGCCGCTGAAAGCGCTGATCTTCGACAGCTGGTACGACTCGTACCGCGGCGTGATCATGCTCTGCCGCATCGAGGAGGGCACCGTCCGGCCGCGCCAGAAGATCATCTTCATGTCGAACAAGCGCGAGTACGAGGTGGCCGAGGTCGGCGTCTTCGCCCCCAAAGCGCGCGGGAAGGAAAGCCTGATCGCCGGCGAGGTCGGTTTCGTCGTCGCCAACGTGAAGGTGATCCACGACGCGAAAGTCGGCGACACCCTGACCGATCCCTCGAGGCCCACCGACACGGCGGTGCCCGGCTTCAAGGAGATCAAGCCGATGGTGTTCTCCGGGATCTTCCCGGTGGACTCCGCCGACTACGAAAATACCCGCGACGCCCTGGAAAAACTGCGCCTGAACGACAGCGCGTTCACCTACGAGCCCGAAACCTCGCAGGCGCTCGGATTCGGCTTTCGCTGCGGCTACCTGGGCCTGCTGCACATGGAGATCGTCCAGGAGCGGCTGGAGCGCGAATACAACTTGAACCTGATCACCACCGCGCCTTCGGTGGTCTACAAGGTCCAGAAAAAAGACGGGACCGAGATCACGGTCGATAATCCCGCCAAGCTTCCCGGCGAAGGCGAGATCGAAAAGATGATGGAGCCGATGCTGCTGTCGCACATCTACGTGCCCAACGACTACGTAGGCGCGGTGTTGAAGCTCTGCCAGGACCGGCGCGGGCTGCAGAAAGATATCAAATATATCGGCACCAAACGGGTTCAAATCACGTACGAAATCCCGCTGGCCGAAGTCGTTTTCGACTTCTTCGACAAGCTCAAGAGCATCACCCGGGGTTACGCTTCGCTGGACTATGAACCGCTCGGGTACCAGGAAGCAGACCTGGTGAAGCTGGACATCCTCATCAACGGCGAGCCGGTGGATGCTTTGAGTACCATCGTGCACCGAGAGCGTGCGTACCAGCGGGGCCGGATCATCTGCGAAAAGTTGAAAGAGGAAATCCCCAAGCAGATGTACGAGGTGGCCATCCAGGCCGCCATCGGGTCCCGCGTGATCGCCCGCGAGACGCAGAAGGCGCTGCGCAAGAACGTGCTCGCCAAGTGCTACGGCGGGGACATCTCGCGCAAGCGGAAGCTCCTCGAAAAGCAGAAGGAAGGCAAGAAGCGGATGAAGTCGGTGGGACAGATCGAGATCCCGCAGGAAGCGTTCCTGGCGGTGCTCAAGGTGGAGGAATGACCGCGGCCGCCGAGACGCGAAATGCGCAGCAGGCACGGCGTGAGGCGGAGCTGGTTTCCGCCGCCGACAAGGGCGTGAAAGCGTTCTACGCGGCGGCCGGCTACGGGAAGCTCGCCGGAATCCTCGCCGCGACGGTCGTCATCGGGCTGGTCGCCCAGCACCTTCTGCGGCAGCAGAACTTCCTGCTCGGCTCGCTGGCCGTTTTTCTCGCCGTGTTCGTGCTCTCGACCATCGGCTCGGCCACGCCGTGGGGTGTGCGCAGCCGGGCGCGGAACGAAGCGCGCGGCCTGCGCAAGAGCGGCGCGCGGCTGCTCAGGCGAAATCGCGCGAAGACTTCCGAGGCGGCAGCGGCCGACGTCGAGAGCGCCCTGAAAGGCGTCAACGACGCGCTGGCCCAAGGGCAGGGCGTGCCCGCATTGCAGGCCCGACTCGCGCTTTCTCGAACGCCATCTCTCCTTCGGCCGCAAGAGCGCGGCCCGCGAGTATACGGAGAGCATCGGCGGCGCCATCCTCGTCGCGCTGCTCCTGCGCTCCTTCGTCTTCGAGCCCTTCCACATCCCTTCCGGCTCGATGATCCCGACGCTCCTCGTCGGCGACTTCATCTTCGTCAACAAGTATGCCTACGGCCTGCGCATCCCGTTCACCGATCCCGCCAAGGTGCACAAGCTCTGGGAGCGGCCGCCGCAGCGGGGCGACGTGGTCGTCTTCATCAACCCGCAGCACCCCGACGTCGATTACGTCAAGCGCGTCATCGGCCTGCCCGGCGATCGGATCGACGTGCGCGACAACGTCGTCTACCTGAACGGGGTGGAGCAGAAGCGCCAGGACGTGGGCGACTTCGTCTACAAGGACCACTCCGAGTACACCGACACCGACATGGACATCGTGGCACACGAGTTCGTCGAAGACCTGTCCGGCCGCAAGCATCCGATCATCGTGCGCAAGGACCCAGTCTTGGCCCGCTCGGGCTCATACATCGTCGAGGAAGGCCGCGTCTTCATGATGGGCGACAACCGCGACAACTCCGCCGACAGCCGCGTCGAGGGCGGCATCGGGCAGATCCCCTACAGCTACATCAAGGGGCGCGCGAGCATCATCTGGATTTCATTCGGCGGGCCGGCCGGAATCCGCTTCGAGCGGATGTTCCACGGAGTGAATTGATGCGCAAGCCGCGCGGCCTCACCTTCGTGACCGTCCTGATCCCTACGGGCCCGCCTACTGGGACAACGTCGCCGTCAACCGTACGCTCAAGGAAGCGGCCAACATGTGCTACCGCGAGCCGGACGACGAGAAGGTGAAGACCTGGGTCTTCATCCAGCTGCAGCGGCAGTTCGATACCGGGGAGAAGGATCGCAGCGGGATGTCCGTGATGTCCATCGACGTGCAGCGCGACGACCTGCGCATCGAGCGGACCGAGTCGCCGAAGTTCGTGAACATCTGGCTGACCTATTATCGGACCGTGACCGTACCGCTGGTCGGCCAGCAGCGGCAGGTGACGTTCGTCGACCACGCGGAGCAGGACCTCTCGCCGGTGAAATGGTGACGCCCTAGACCAGCGCGAGGTGGGTCGCCAGCCGCCAGACCGCGAGTTCGTCATCGATCAGCAGCGTGCACGAGAGATCCGGGGCGAGCGCGGCTTCTCTTGCCGGCGGCAACTGTGCCACGACGAGTCCTTCCTGCACGTCGAGCAGCCGGCGCCCGACGAGCGCGATACCGCGCTCGATCTGCGCTGCCGCGGACGGTCCGCCGTCCTCGGCCGCGATCGACCAGCGCTTTCCGTCCAGCCTCGCCGCCGCGCCGCCGTCGCCGGTCGCGATCACTGCCTCGGGATCTTCTCCCGCCGCGAGGTCCCGCGCCCAGGGCAGCGGCATCGCCGGCCGCGGCGTTCCGTCGGCCAGCGAAAACGCCAGCACCTCTGCGCCGCCGAGGACCATCGCGTTTCCGTGGGCGACCGTCAGCGAGCGCGATCCGGAGGGAACCTCGCGTTCCCAGGCCGATTCGCCGGAATGTGGGTCGACGTACCACAGGCCGTTTTCCGACAGCACCAGCGCCCTGGTCCCGCAGGCGACGATCCCGGAAACCTTGCAGCGCTGTTTCCAGAGGATACGGCCGTCCGCCGGATCGAGGCCGGCCAGCGACCCGGATCCGAGCGCCGCCACCAGCACGCGATCGACCGCCAGCAGCGCCGACGGCGCGCCGCCGGGCAGCTTGGCGCGGAAGGCGAGCGTACCCTCGTCGGCGGCGACCGCCAGCCCTTCGCCGGGAAGCGCGCGGGCGACTCCGCCCGGAAGCGCCCACAGCCGCGCCGGGTGCGCGGCTCCGCGCATGCGCCGCTTCCAGCGCACTTCGCCGGTGGCCACGTCGAGCCGGACCAGCGCATCGCCGGGCTCGGCGTAGAACAGCTCGAGCCCTCGCGCGACGGCGCCGGGCGCCGCGGGGACGGTCCAGAGCGGATCGCCCGTCTCGGAATCGCGCGCGTGCAACGCTCCGGGAAGCTCGGCCAGCACCGGCCCGTGCGCGAACGGCAGCACCCGCAGGGCGCCCGGCGCCGGCGCCCGCCAGGCCTCGCGGTAGACCAGCCGCCGCATCCGTCCCTGCGTCAGCGGTCCCTGCCGCTGCGCCTCCTGCGGCGCCGCCGGCGCGGCCACCGTCTCGGGCGCGCGGCGCAGGTCGCCGGACTCCAGATCGCCGCAGTGCCGCTCGAGGAGGTGCGCGCGCTCGCGCAGGTCGGCGGCCAGCTCGTCCTGCTGGTGCGCCTCGTCCGCGTATCCGACCGCCGCGAGGCTCACCATCCGCGCGATCCGCAGCGCCGGCAGCTCCGCCGGCTTGCGCCAGCCCGGAGCGCGGACCTGATCGGTGGTGAGATCGCAGGACAGCTCGTGCGGGCCGAAGCGCAGCGAAAACGCGCGCGCGCCGCTCTCCCATGCTTCGACCAGCCGCTCCGCCTCGCCGAGCAGGTTTCGCAGGATCAAAAACGGGGCCCCTTCGCAGACCAGCCCGGGCGCGCCGCGGCGGACCAGCGCCAGCGAACCCTGGCCGAGGTGCGGCGCGAGCGGCGCGAAACGCGCCTCGTTGCGCCCGCGCAGCCGCGCCACCGTCTCGGGCGGAAGCTGCAGCTGCAGCGACTCCAGCCGCCGGCGGGCGTCGGCGGGATAGAAAACCATCGCCCGGGCCGCCGCCTCCTTCGACGGCCACCGCCGCGCGGCTTTGGTCGGCCGCCGCGCCAGCTGCGCGCACGATTCGCCGAGCCGCTGCGCCAGCGGCGCGTCGGAGAGCACCGGGCTGATCGCGAGCAGGTCGAGCAGCAGCCCGCGCGCGGCGTGGAGCGTCGCGCTGCGCATTTTGCGGGCGTCGACGAGAAGTCCGCCAGCCAACACGCGCGCGGGCGGCGCGAGCGAGACCAGCGTGAGCAGCAGATCCGGCCCGCGCGCCTCGAGGACCAGCTCGGTCGGGCCGGGCCCGATCGTCGCCTGCGCCGCCGGCTCGCCATCGCCCATCCGCAAGAGCGCCTGCGACAGCTCGTCGACCGCGACCAGCACCCGCGCTTCGCCGACGCCCGCCGCGATGTCGACGCCGTCGACCTCGACGCCGAGCACGTCGAGAATCTCCGCGCCGGTAAATCCGCGAGGCGACGTCAGGGCGCGCAGCTCACCCACGTAGGTGGGATTCATGCGCCACGACCGCCCTGGCTTGATGCGGATCACGGTGGCGAGACTAATTTCGTTGACGATTTCGGCGCAACTCAATAGTGTTTAAAGACTTTTTTCGAGCCGGCCCGAGGGAAGCTTCCAATCAGCCCCGGAGGCGGCCGCTGGAGTTCACAGATGACGTTTACGGAAGCAGCGGTGGAAGTGCTGCGCCGCGCCGGAAAGCCCCTCCACTTCAAGGAAATTGCCGAGCTCGCGCTGAAGGAAAACCTGCTCTCGCACGTCGGGCAGGATCCGGAAGTGACGATGGGCCAGCGGCTCGCCGCGATGGCCAAGCGCGAGGAGGACCGCAAGGTCGTGGCGGTCGCCCCGGAGGGCACCTTCGCGCTGGTGGAATGGAACGTGCCGCCGGAGGTCATCGTCGAGCCGGTCGCGCCGCCGATGGCGCCGCCCGACACCGGCGAGCCGCTCTATCGCCCGCCCGAGCGCGAGCCGCGGCCGATCCATGCGCAGGCCCGCCGCCGGCTGGCCGAGCTGCAGGCGGAGCACGAGGAAGGCCACGAGGAGGTCGAGGCCGAGCGGCGGCGGCAGGACCAGGCGCGCGCCAAGGGCCAGCGAAGGTATCCACCCCCGGCCGAAGTCGTGTTCGAGGCGCTGGCGCAGCGGCAGGCGCGCGCGCCGCTCTCCCATGCTTCGACCAGCCGCTCCGCCTCGCCGAGCAGGTTTCGCAGGATCAAAAACGGGGCCCCTTCGCAGACCAGCCCGGGCGCGCCGCGGCGGACCAGCGCCAGCGAACCCTGGCCGAGGTGCGGCGCGAGCGGCGCGAAACGCGCCTCGTTGCGCCCGCGCAGCCGCGCCACCGTCTCGGGCGGAAGCTGCAGCTGCAGCGACTCCAGCCGCCGGCGGGCGTCGGCGGGATAGAAAACCATCGCCCGGGCCGCCGCCTCCTTCGACGGCCACCGCCGCGCGGCTTTGGTCGGCCGCCGCGCCAGCTGCGCGCACGATTCGCCGAGCCGCTGCGCCAGCGGCGCGTCGGAGAGCACCGGGCTGATCGCGAGCAGGTCGAGCAGCAGCCCGCGCGCGGCGTGGAGCGTCGCGCTGCGCATTTTGCGGGCGTCGACGAGAAGTCCGCCAGCCAACACGCGCGCGGGCGGCGCGAGCGAGACCAGCGTGAGCAGCAGATCCGGCCCGCGCGCCTCGAGGACCAGCTCGGTCGGGCCGGGCCCGATCGTCGCCTGCGCCGCCGGCTCGCCATCGCCCATCCGCAAGAGCGCCTGCGACAGCTCGTCGACCGCGACCAGCACCCGCGCTTCGCCGACGCCCGCCGCGATGTCGACGCCGTCGACCTCGACGCCGAGCACGTCGAGAATCTCCGCGCCGGTAAATCCGCGAGGCGACGTCAGGGCGCGCAGCTCACCCACGTAGGTGGGATTCATGCGCCACGACCGCCCTGGCTTGATGCGGATCACGGTGGCGAGACTAATTTCGTTGACGATTTCGGCGCAACTCAATAGTGTTTAAAGACTTTTTTCGAGCCGGCCCGAGGGAAGCTTCCAATCAGCCCCGGAGGCGGCCGCTGGAGTTCACAGATGACGTTTACGGAAGCAGCGGTGGAAGTGCTGCGCCGCGCCGGAAAGCCTCTCCACTTCAAGGAAATTGCCGAGCTCGCGCTGAAGGAAAACCTGCTCTCGCACGTCGGGCAGGATCCGGAAGTGACGATGGGCCAGCGGCTCGCCGCGATGGCCAAGCGCGAGGAGGACCGCAAGGTCGTGGCGGTCGCCCCGGAGGGCACCTTCGCGCTGGTGGAATGGAACGTGCCGCCGGAGGTCATCGTCGAGCCGGTCGCGCCGCCGATGGCGCCGCCCGACACCGGCGAGCCGCTCTATCGCCCGCCCGAGCGCGAGCCGCGGCCGATCCATGCGCAGGCCCGCCGCCGGCTGGCCGAGCTGCAGGCGGAGCACGAGGAAGGCCACGAGGAGGTCGAGGCCGAGCGGCGGCGGCAGGACCAGGCGCGCGCCAAGGGCCAGCGAAGGTATCCACCCCCGGCCGAAGTCGTGTTCGAGGCGCTGGCGCAGCGGCAGTCGGGCGCGCCGCTCGCCGAGCTCGCCCAGGATCTGTTGAAAAAGCAGCTGTTGAGCGAAGGGCTGATCGACGATCTGCCCTCGCTGGTGGCGGCGTTGCTCGAGGACAACAGGCGCCGGACCGAGGCGGGCCGCAAGCCGGCGTTCATCGTCGACGGTGAGCGCGTGACGCTGGTCGAATTCCCGCCGCCCTCGGCGCTGCCGGAGCTGGCCGAGGCCCGCGCTCCCCACGCCGGCGCTCGTCCGATGGGCGGAGCGCAGCTCGCTGCCGAGGGCCGGCGCGCGGTGGTCCGCGCCCTGCGGCGGCGGCTGGCCAAGCTGGAGACGGCGTCGTTCGAAAACCTCTGCGCCACGCTCCTCGACAAGATGGGCATGCGCGACGTGCGCGTGGCCAAGCGCAGCAAGGAAGGGCCGCTCTATCTGGCGCGGCAGCGGCGCGGCGTCTCCGATCTGCGCGTGGCGGTCAAGCTGGTGCGCGGGACGCGCGAGATTGGCCGGCCGGACGTGCAGGAGCTGCGCAAAGACCTTGCCCACTACTCGGCGCAGATGGGCCTGGTGGTGGCGCCGGGAGAGGCCGGGCGCGACGCGCGCAGCGAGGCCAGCGCGGCCGGACAGGCGCCGGTGGCGCTCTACTGCGGCGAGGCGCTGCCGGAAGAGATGATCGCGCTGCGGGTCGGCGTGACCGTCCAGACCGTCGAAGTGCCGGACATGGACGAGGCTTTCTTCGCCGGCCTCGCGCGGCACCGCGAAGAGCGGCCGCGGCGAGAGCCGCGCGAGGAGCGGCCGGAACGCGCCGCCGAGCAGCCGGCGCCGGCCGAGCAAGCGCTCGAGCAGCAGCCGGCAGCGATGGAGGCGCTCGAGCCGGCCGCTCCTGAAGCCGCGCCTGCCGAAGCGGCGCCCACCGAAGCAGTCTCGCCTGAAGTTGCCGGAACTACAACGGAAAATCCTCCCGGCGAAGAGGCGCGCGAAGCCCGCCGCCGCCGCGGAGGCCGCGAAGAGAAGCCGCGCGCGACCAGTGCCGCCGAACAGGCCTGGGGACAGCCCGCCGGCACGCTGCGCTTCACGCCGCCGCCGGGGCCGACCGTGGCGGTCTCCCCCGAGCCCTCGCCGCCGCCGCAGCCGGCCGAAACCGACAATCCCTCATCGGCGCCGGATTCCCCACCCACCGAACCGAAGGGCGAATAGCTCCTTTGACCAGGGCATCGCGGACCCGTAGCATCGGTTTGCGATGCGCCGAATCGTCCTCCTCGCTCTCCTCCTTGCGTGCAAACCGTCGCCGCCCAAGGGCGCGCTGGCGGTGGGCCAGATCGCCGTCAGCGAGGCCGGGCTCGCCGGCAAGCCCGAAATCGGCGAGTCGGCCGAGCAGCTGCGCAAGGAGCTGCAGGCTGCGCTCGAGGGCACCGGCCGGTTCACCATCCGCGGCGACGGGCCGGTCAGCATCGAGATGGAGATCGATCGCGCTCAGCGGATCTTCGCGCCGGTTCCGGTGATCGGGCAGGGCCAGTCGCCGCCCGAGCGCGAGATGGCCGAAGTGTCGCTGGATCTCGAAATGCTCTCGGCCGGACCGGCAGGCGAGCTCGACCGGCTTCTGGCGGAGGGCGAGGCGCGCCGGCCGACCAACGCCGACGACACGCTCGATCCCGCCGCCCGCCATGCCGCGTTCGACGCCGCGCTGGACGCGGCCATGCGCGAGGCGGTGGTCGCGCTCAAGGACCAGATCGACGCGCGCCACAAGACCGACGATCAGCTCCTCGCCGACCTCTCGGCCCAGGACCCGCGTGTGCGCGATTACGCCATCCGGGTGCTGGCCGATCGGCGCAGCCCGGCGGCCGTGCCGCAGCTGATCTCGCGCCTTTCAGATACGAATCCGGACGTGGCGCGGCGGGCAGCCGGAGCGCTGATCGCGATCGGCGACCGGCGGGCGGTCAGTCCGCTGATCGAGATGACGCGCAAGCGGCGCCCGGAGGACGTCGGGCCGATCCTGTACGCGATCGCCAGCCTGGGCGGGCCGGAAGCCGAGGCGTACCTCTTCACGCTCGAGAGCGGCAGCCCCGACGAAGAGATCCGCCGCGCGGCGAAGGGCGCGTACGCCGACCTTCTGCGCCGCAAGCAGGAACAGGCCGCCGCAGTCGAAACCGGCCGGAGAACTCCTTGATGAAGCTCGTGTTTCTGCTCTTGCTCTGCGCCTGCACGACCGCTCCCGCAAAGCCCACGCCGCAGGCCGACCCGCAAAAGGACGCGCGGCAGTACTACCCGCTGGCGGTGGGCAACTCGTGGACGTACGCGGAGAGCCGCTCCGGCAAGCGCGAGACGATCAAGATCGTCGGCCAGGATGGGCCTTGGTTCCTCGACGACCACGGCGGCCGCCTCCGGTACGAGTCCGATGGAGTCCGCGACGCCGACCGGTATCTCTTGCGCACGCCGATCGCCGAAGGCTCGAAATGGAGCGCGGTGGAAAACCTCATGGTGCAGCGCTTCGAAGTGGTCTCGAGCTCCGCGAAGCTCGGCAAATTCAGCGGCTGCGCCGTGGTCCGCAACGAACAGCCGCTGAAGAACGGCGGCAAGTTCGTCACCGAATGGACCTGGGCGCCGAAAGTCGGGCTGGTGCAGATCCGGACGTTCACCGCCGGGCCATCGGGGCCGGAAAAGACGCAAACGCAGCTCGATCTGGTGGATTATCGCGTGCAGTGAACGACCACTACCGCTACCGCGTCATCTATGGCGACACCGACCAGATGGGGGTCGTGTACTACGCCAACTACCTCCGCTTTTTCGAGGGCGCGCGCAACGAGTGGATCCGCCGGATCGGCATCCCCTATCGGGAGATCGAAGCGCGCGGGATCATGCTGCCGGTCTACGAAGCCTCCGCGCAGTACCTTTCGCCGGCGCGCTACGACGACCTGATCGAGGTGCGCATGGTCGTCACCCACACCCGCGTCAAGATTCGCTTCGAGTACAAGGTCCACCGGGTGGGGGATGACGCCGTGCTCGCGCTGGGGCATACCGTGCATGTCTGCGTCGGCAAGGACGGCAGGCCGACCCGGGCGCCGGACTGGCTGCTGCAGGCGCTGGAGGGGAACAGGGATGGATAGGAACATCGGACTGGAGGCGGTGCGGCTGACCGAAGCCGCGGCGATCGCGTCGGCCCGGGTGATGGGCCGCGGCGACGAGAAGCTGGCCGATCAGGCCGCCGTCGACGCGATGCGCAAGGCGTTCAACCAGCTCAACATCCGCGGGACCATCGTCATCGGCGAGGGCGAGCGCGACGAGGCGCCGATGCTGTACATCGGCGAGAAGGTCGGGAAAGGCGACGCCGCCGATCCCGAGGTGGACATCGCGCTCGATCCGCTCGAGGGCACGACCATCACCGCCACCGGCGGGCCGAACGCGTTGAGCGTCATCGCCATGTCGGACAAGGGCAACCTACTCAATGCGCCCGACACCTACATGGACAAGATCGCGGTCGGGCCGAGCGCGCGCGGCGCCATCGACATCGAGAAGAGCCCCTCGCAGAACCTGCGGGCGATCGCCGACCGGAAGGGCGTCTACGTCGACGACCTCACCGTCATCATCCTCAACCGGCCGCGGCACGAGAAGCTGGTCTCGGAAGTCCGCGCGACCGGGGCGCGCATCAAGCTGATCGGCGACGGCGACGTCAGCGCCGCCATCTCCACCTGCTTTCCCGAGACCGGCGTGGACGTGCTGATGGGCATCGGCGGCGCGCCGGAAGGGGTCATCGCCGCCGCCGCCGTCCGCTGCATCGGCGGCGACATGCAGGGGCGCCTGAAGACGCGCAACGACAAGGAAATCGAGCGCGCGAAGAAGATGGGCATCCCCGACGTGAACAAGGTCTTCACGCTCGAGGAGCTGGCGCGCGTCCGCAGCGAGACCCTGCATGCGATGAACTTCTGGCTGCCGCTTCTGGCTGCAGCCGTCTCGTCGTACGCAGGATCCCGCCTGGCAGCGCTTCTGAAGCGCCGCTACGAAACTACTTCGGCTGCGGAGTGATCCTCAGGTAAGGCTTGGGCGCCTTGAAGCCGGGGAAGTTCTTCTTCGCGTCCTCGTCGTTGACCGCGCCGGAGATGATCACGTCCTCGCCCTGCTTCCAGTTGGCCGGCGTCGCCACCTTGTGCTTGGCGGTCAGCTGCATCGAGTCGAGCGCGCGGAGGATCTCGTCGAAATTCCGGCCGGTGGTCATCGGGTAGTAGAGCATCAGCTTGATCTTCTTGTCCGGCCCGATGATGAAGACGGTCCGCACCGTCATGTTGTCGGCGGGGGTCCGCTTCGACGGGTCGCCGGAAACCGAGGCCGGGAGCATGTCGTACAGCTTCGCTACTTTGTAGTCGGCGTCGGCGATCATCGGGAAATTCGGGGCGGTTCCCTGGGTCTCGGCGATGTCCTTCGACCAGCGCTTGTGGTCGTCGACCGAATCGACCGAGAGGCCGATGATCTTCGCGTTCCGCTTGTCGAACTGCGGCTTGAGCTTGGCCATGGTGCCGAGCTCGGTCGTGCAGACCGGGGTGAAGTCCTTCGGGTGGGAGAAGAGGACCGCCCAGGAGTTGCCGATCCACTGGTGGAAGTCGATCTCCCCTTCTGTCGTCTGGGCCTTGAAGTTGGGTGCCTCGTCGCCGATTCGCATTGCATTCCTCCTGTTCCAGTCGGGGGTGCGATCGTATCATCCGGGGATGGCGCGCGCGAGCCGATCGGTCGAGATCGAGGTCCCCCCGGAAGCCTTCTTCCGGGTGGTGCAGGATTACGCGCGCTATCCCGAATTCGTGCCGGAGGTGAAGGCGGTGCGGCTCGGCGCCCGCGAGGGCGGCGCGGTCGAGGTGACGTATTCACTGGACGTGAAATTGCGCCTCTACGAGTTCACCCTGCGTCATGAGCCGCGGGGACCTTTGAAAATCGAGTGGCAGCTCGTCCGCGGCGGTGACTTCATGCGTCGCAACCTCGGCTCCTGGACGTTCGAGCGGACGAAGTCCGGCGGGACGCGCGCGACGTATTCCATCGACATCGAGCTCGCCCTGGTCCCGCAGAACTTCGAAAAAGCGCTGGCGGAGCGGGGGCTGCCCAACCTGCTCGCCAATTTCAAGACCCGTGCCGAACAGCTCTCGCGGACGTGAACTTTTTGCTCTTCGGCGAGTCCAATGGGTATGTTGACCGAGGTAGGATTGGTTGTTACAAGTCTTGGAAGGGCGAACAGGCCCTCGAGAGGACGGAGGACGAGGTAACGGGGGGCGGTGAAACGATGGTGCCGGGTTTGCATCGGATTCTGTAGCTGACCCTTGGAGGTTCCATGCTCGACGCGTTCATCATCGAAGAGATTCGAAAGCGCGAGCAGGAGCAGGAGCAGCAGCGGCCCCGGCTCGACATCCCGATCCCCGAGCCGCGCCCGCAGCGGCAGAACGACACGACCGAGGATGAGGAAACGCCGGAGCGCGGCGTGATCATCATCGATTACTCGGTGCCGCACGACATTCCCGCCTAGTGTAGGCGGGCACCCGGCCGATCGGCGACCGGGCTCACGGGGAGACGGGCGTAAAGCCGTCTCCCCGTTCTCATTGAAAGATGGTTCGCGTACCACAACTACCTCGCTATCTCCGCCCAACGCTCCTTGATCTCGGCTGCCGACCAGGGCCCGCCCTCGCGCGTCGCACCCTCGGTCTCGGTCATTTTGTACAAAAAGACCTTGGGCCCCTGGACCCCTACGATGGTCCCCGTGATGTCTGCGGCGAGATCGCTGGCGAGAAACGCCGCGACCGGCGCGATGTACTGCGGCCCGATCTGCTCCGGCGTCATCCCCTTGAACATCTGCAGATCGCTCGTCATCCGCGTGAGCGCGACCGGCGCGATCGCGTTCACCGTCACGCCCATCCGCTGGAACTCCATCGCCGCCGTCCGCGTCAGCGAATAGATGCCGCCCTTGGCCGACGCATAGTTGCCCTGGCCGAAATTGCCCAGCAGGCCGCTCAAAGAGGTGGTGTTGACGATGCGGCCGCCCTTGCCCTGCACTTTGAAGACGCGTGCGGCCGCCTGCGTCACCAGGAACGTGCCCTTCAGGTGGACGTCGACTACGAGGTCGAAGTCCTGCTCGCTCATGTTGAGGATGGTCTTGTCGCGCAGGATGCCGGCGTTGTTGACGACGATGTCGAGCTTGCCGAACTTGTTCAGCGCGCTCCACACGAGCCCATCGGCCCCCTCGCGGCTGGCGACGCTGTCGTAGTTGGCCACCGCGTCGCCCCCCGCGGCCTTGATCTCGGCGACCACCTTGTCCGCCATTTCCCCACCTCGGCCGCCGCCGTGGCGGTCGCTGCCGAGGTCGTTGACCGCCACTTTCGCGCCTTCGCGGGCGAAGAGCAGAGCGTGCTCGCGGCCGATGCCGCCACCCGAACCGGTGATGATCGCGACTTTTCCGTCGAGGAGTCCCATAGGCGCCGGGCTTCTAGCACAGGCTCAGCCCTTGCGCACGGCGCGCTCGAGGGCGCTGCGGGCGGTCTCGAGCTCGTCCTTGAGCCGCTTGATCACGAGGTCGCGCTCCGACAGCTGCGTCTGCGCGTCGGAGAGCTGCATCACCAGGCCGCGGATCTGCATCGTCAACCGCGCATTGATGGTGGCGAGG
>VBLM01000499.1 GCA_005879095.1 Deltaproteobacteria bacterium | reverse complement strand
TCTCCGCCACCTGCAGCTTGACGGCCTCCACGCGCGAGAGATCGCTCGAGACCACGACGTAGCCGCCCTCGTTCAAAGCCAGCTCCGCGTCGATCAGGTCGCGATGGTTCTTCAAGAGCCACTGCACGCCCTCGAACCCGCCGGTCTCCTCGCCGGACGTCAACGCGACGATCACGTCGCGCGACAGTTTCTCTCCGGCGAGCCCGAGGGCGACGTCGACGATCGCCGCCGCCATCGCCTTGTCGTCGGTCACGCCGCGCGCATACAGGTAGCCGTCCTTCTCCGTGGGCGTGAACGGCGAGGTGTTCCACTTCTGCCCCTCGACCGGCACCACGTCGATGTGCGCCAGCAACAAGAGCGGCTTGCGCGCACCCGATCCCTTGATTCGCGCGATCAGGTTGCCGCGGCCGGGCTCCGACTCGAGCAGCTGCGCCGGGATCCCGGCCGCCTTGAAGCGCTCCAGGACCGGACGCAGCGCGTCAGCCTCGTGGCCGCGGATGGTATTCACCGAGAGGAGCTGCAACAGCACCTCGTGATCGACGGGCGCGGCCAGCAACAGGAGCGCGATCAGCATTTGCACCTCGAAACGAGGAACTTCTCGATCGTCAGCGCGACCAGCTCGGGCTGCTCGACCATCGCGGCGTGGCTCGCCTCGCGCAGAACCAGCAGCTCGGCGTGGGGAATCCGCTCCGCCATCTCCTTCGAGCGCACCAGCGGCGTGAAGAGGTCGCGCTCGCCGGCCACGACCAGCACCGGGACGTCGATCTGCGGCAAGAGATCGTCAGCATCGTGCGACAGGAGGTCGCGAGCGAGCGCGAAATAGCCGCGCAGGTCTAGCTGCGAAAGGTGCTCGAAGTACGGCTCGAATTCCTCGCGCGGGCATGCAGCGCCTCCTGCGCCAGCTCGGCGTTGGCCGCGCCCACCTCGATCAAGAGACGCAACAGCGGCGCCAGCCGCGAGACGCCGAGGAAGCTGGAGAAGACCTTCCCCGCAGCGCCCAGCATCGGGATCAGCGCCTGCGTCCGACCCGGATACTGGCGGTAGGCCTCGAGGATCACCTGCGCGCCCATCGAATGGCCGAGCAGCACCGCCCGCTCGAATCCGGCCCGCGTCACGACCGTCCAGAGATCGCGGGCGCAGAGGGCGACGGTGAGATCCTCCGGATGCTCGGGCACCGGCGTCTGGCCGTGCCCGCGGTAGTCCCAGGTGATGAACGTACGCGCCGGAGCGAAGTATTCGGCCAGCCGCCGCCAGAAGAACGTCGAGACGCCGATGCCGTTGCAAGCGACCAGCGCGGTGGGCCCGTCGCCGTCGGCGCGCCAGTGGAGCAGCGCGCCGTCCGGCGCTTCCGCGGTGCCCACCCGCACGACCGGGGTCATTTCTGCTCCACGTCCACGATGCGGAACTCGACCCGCCGGTTGAGCGACTTTCCTGCCTTGGTCGCGTTCGAGGCGATCGGCCGCGTCGGCCCGTAGCCGAGCGCGATCAGCTGCTTCGGGTTGACGCCCTGCTTGACGAGGAAGTCGCGGACCGCCTCGGCGCGCGCCTGCGAGACTTTGAGATTCGTCTTCAGCTTGCCGACGTTGTCGGTGTGGCCCTCGATGCGGACGGTGATCCGCGGCGCGTCCTTGATCACCTGCGCGACCTGGGCGAGGAGCGGATAGCTGTCCTTGAGGATCACCCCTTGTTGTCGGCGGGGCCGGGCTCGTCCGGGCACTCGTCGTCCTTGTCGGGGACGCCGTCGTGGTCGCGATCGGCCCACGGGCAGCCGGCGTTTTCCGCCGGGCCGGGGGTGTCCGGGCACATGTCCTTGTTGTCGGGCACGCCGTCGCCGTCGCGATCGGCCCATGGGCAGCCGAAGTTCTCCTTCGGGCCGGGGACGTCGGGGCAGCGATCGATGTCGTCGGGGACGCCGTCGCCGTCCTTGTCGGCAAAGACCGGGCAGCCGTGGTTGGAGGCCAGGCCGGGGACGTCGGGGCAGAGGTCTTCGATGTCGGGGACGCCGTCGCCGTCGGTGTCTTTCAAGGCGACTTTCTGTTGCACGACCGGTCCCGCCGTCTCCTTCTCCCGGATGAGGACCGTCACCTTGCCGCAGTCGGTGGACTTGGCGAGGGCGTTCTTGGCGGCGGGCTCGGCCAATTTGAGGTGTTCTTCGGCGCGGAACGAATCGCCCTGCGTCAACTCGATCTCGGCGAACTTGAGGTT
>VBLM01000497.1 GCA_005879095.1 Deltaproteobacteria bacterium | reverse complement strand
TACTGCCCGCCGCCGGCGCCGTAGGGCGGCCAGTACGCGTTCCAGTAGTACCTCCAGTCCTCCTTGGGGAGGACGTCGAACATCGTGCGGATCGGCGTCCCTTTGGACCAGGCCTTCGAAAAGAACTCGTTGCGGGGGAAGAACGCGTCGCAATGCGATCCTTCCATGAAGTAGCGGAGAACCTGCGCGGCCGGCCGCCAGGTCTTGGCGAAGGCGTCGTAGAAGTTGTTCTTCACCAGGCCGGCCGACGTCCCGGCGACGTAGAAGGCCCGGTTGGCGGTGGTCTGGCTCGGCACCGAGCAGAACCAGAGGTCGGAGACGGCGTAGTGCCGCGCCAGCCAGTTCATCACCGGGAGCTGGTCGGGCGTGTACATGTCCATGACCTGCGACAGGTCCTTGTCGTCGTCGAAGGTCTTGACCCCGGCGTGGTGCTCGATCGCGTCGGCGAAGTTCTGCACCCAGCCCTTCATCCGCGGCTGGATATAGCGGCCGTTCTTCTTGATCGCCTGATCGCGAAACGCCCTCGACTTCATCTTTCCGTGCAGGTCCATCTGGGCCAGGGGGGTGTTCCCCGCGATCGCGCCGAGATCGGTGTTGCCGAAATACATGTCCTCCATGATGTGGACGAAATCCTCGTGGCAGTTGAACTGGGGAATATTCGCCGCCCGCGCTCCCTTCACCGGCCGGAACGATTTGGTGTGGGTCTTCTTGCTCTCATCGATGAAATGGCAGGGGTTCTCGAGCTCCTCGAGCTCCTTCTCGTCGAGGCCTCCGAGCCCTTCCCACTTGCGCATCTTCTGCTTCGTCCAGGGATTGATCGCGTCCGGATCGCCGACGAAGTTGATGGTCTTGTCGAGGTTCTCCTTCTTGCGGTCGTAGAGCCAGCCGAGAAAGTGATCGAAGCCGCGGTTTTCGAGGACCAGGACCACGACGTGCTTGATCTTCTCCTGCTTCAGCGTACCGGCGTGTTCCTCTTCCTGGGCACGCCGCTGCGCCTCTTCCAGATCCTTCGCGGGTCTCTCGCTCTCGATTTTCGGCTCGGTCATGCCGCCCTCCCCTGGGCCGTGGATTGCGCGATCCTGATCAAATTCGCGAGGCGCCGGCCGACGAGCGCCGCGGCTGCCTCGGGCACCACCGCCAGCAGGCTGGTCCGCGCTTTCTCGATGGCGCGGACTTGTTCCGCGATCTCGCCGATCTCGAGCGCGCCCGGCGTCGCGTCGCGCAGCTTCCACAACTCGCGGGGATGGACGCACCACTGCTCGGCGCAGCGCGGGCGCGGCGGCCAGCAGATCCAGCAGTGCGTCAGGTGGCGAAAGTTGTCGAGCTTGTCGAGGGCGGTCTCGCCTTGCAGACGGACGTTCTCGAAGCTGCCGATCAGCACGTCGGCGGCGAAGCTCTTGCGGCTGTGTTTGTCGATCCCGAGGAGCTTGTAGAACTTGAGCGCCGCGGTCTCGTCGGCCGCGCGCGCCTTGCAGCCGGACTGCACTTCGAGGATGCACGGCTCGACCACATCCCGCGGCTGGGGCTTGCCGGGCGCGTCGGCCGCAGCCTTTCCCTGCGCCCGCATCGTGCACTTCGCGCAGACGGTGTCGCAGGGGCCGCGGTGGCAGATGAGATCGATGCCGTCGCAGCCGCAGACCCGGGCCGTGCCGGGCTCGCCGCAGACCTCGCAGGCCGGCTGCCCGTCACTCATGGCAGCCTCCTGGCTTCCAGCCACTCGTTCGCGCCCACGCGATCGAAGATCACGGGCAGCTTTCGGTGGCCCGGAATAGCAGGGTCCGAAAAGATCCCGCTGAACGACGGGTGCGAATCGAAGCGCGGCGAAATGGTCAACGTCATGGTGACGAACGAGAACACGTCGTCCCCGTGGAGGCCGTAGCGCGTAGCGCGCGCCAGCGCGTCGCGGCAGTGGTTGCGGAAGCGGCTCTGCGAGAAGCCCGCCACCTGCACGCGCGGGAGTTGGCGGCGCAGGACGCGGATCAGCTCCTCGACGTACCGCTCGTCCATCCGCTCCTGGAATGCTCTGAGCTGGCGGGCGCGGAAGAGGGTCAGCGGGCCGTCGCGATTGGACGGCTCGCTGTGCTCCCAGGTGCGCACGAGCCGCCACGGATCCGTCGCCGAGACGCGCCGCTGCTCGAATCCGCGCATCGCTCGGCGGAAGACATGGAATACGTTCGGAGCCTCGTCTTCGGTGGCGAACGCCTCAACCGGGCCGAAGAAGCGCTCCATCTCCGCCGGCGCACAGGTCGGCAGATAGACGCGCAGCACGCGCGGGTCGTACCAGCGGAAGGCGAACGCGCGCCCGTTCTCGCTGCGCACGCGGAGGAACTGCCGCAGGTGCCGGTAGAGGCCCTTGATCGGCCCGGTGTACGCGAGCAGCACGCCCCACGACTCGTGCCAGCCCTGGTTGAAGAAGCGCTCGGTCGGCTCGTTCCCGGGCCACACCCGCATCAGCTGGGGCGCGGCGTCGGTCACCTCCCGCGGCAGCGTGCCACGGTAGAGGCAGCGGACCAGCTCGCCCTTCGCCAGCGAGGCGATGCGACCGTCGCGCGCTCCGTCGAGGACCGCGTACTTCGGCCCCGCGCCGAGCGTCGCCAACACTTGCGCCGCGACCGTCACCCCCGCTTTCCCTCCAGCTCCCGCCGGGCCCGCTCGCACTCCTCGCACAACGGAGCGCCGCGCTTCGCGGCCGACGCGAGCATCGCCGCGGTCGCCTTGGCCACCGCGGCTTTCGCCGAGCGGTCGAGGAGCGCCGTCGACTGGGGGCCGTGCATGTAGACGACGACCTTGCCGCCGACAACGGTGCCGTCGTCACTGGGCTTGTACTTGGGCATCTCGTTCCCCCAAAACCGCGGAGTGATTCTGGCCCTTGCCGGTGGGCGAACGCAAGCAGCGCGCGTGAGCTGGCGGGCGCTGCTTGGTCGCCATGAAGCCGGCGGATGTCTAGACTGCCTTCATGGACAAGCCGAGCGACGCAGAGATCGATTGGGCGCGCATCCGACCGAGGCGGATCGCGGACGCAGACTGGAAGCGCTTCGAGGGTTACCTGCGCGAGATCTTCTCCGCGCTCGGCATGCCCGAGCATTCGCCCGGGACCACGGCTACGCCACAGCGCTTCCTGCGCGCCATGCTCGATGCCACCGACGGCTACGAGGGCGATCCCAAGCTGATCACCGCCTTCCCCACCGAATGCAGCGGCGGTCCGGATTGCAAGTTCAGCCAGGTCATCGAAGGGCCGATCCCCTTCTTTTCCCTCTGCGAGCACCACGCGCTGCCGTTCTTCGGACACGCCTGGGTCGGCTACGTCGCGCACGACAACATCATCGGCATCTCCAAGCTGACCCGCATCGTGCGGCTGTTCGCGCAGCGCTTCTCGGTGCAGGAGCGGATCGGGCGGGAGATCGCCGACCTGATCGAGCGCATGATGGAGCCGCATGGGGTGGCCGTCTATCTGTCGGCCATCCACCTCTGCACGCAGATGCGCGGCGTGCGTGAGCACGAATCGCAGACCGGCACCACGCACTGGCGGGGCAACTACCTGACCGAGGTGGGCCTGCGGGCGGAGTTCCTCCGCGTCTCGCAAGGCGCGAGGCGAGAATGAATCCGCTGCTCCCCGACGGGCAGGCGCTCGAGCTGCTCTTCGAGTCCCCCGACCTGCCTCGCTTCCCGCTGCCGGATGCGCTCGCGGCCTGCTACGGCGGCGCGCTTGGTTTTTCGCAGCCGCGTCTGTACGCGAACTTCGTCGCCTCGGTGGACGGCGTGGTGGCCCTGCGCGAGGGAACCAATTCCGGCAGCGTGATCAGCGGACATAGCGCGGCGGATCGCTTCGTCATGGCTCTCTTGCGCGCCTGCGCCGGAGCGGTCCTCGTCGGAGCCGGGACCTTCCGGGCCACGCCGGGACACCTCTGGCATGCCGGGCAGGTCTACCCGGCGGGAGCCGCGCTCTTCGCCGAACTGCGCGGCCGGCTCGGCCTCGCACCGGAGCCGCTCCTGGTTCTCATCTCCGCTTCAGGCAATCTCGACCCATCGCACCCCGCGCTGCGACACCCGACGCTGGTCGCGACCACTTCCGAAGGCGCCGCGCGCCTGCGCGGAATACTGCCGGAGCAGACCCAGGTGGCGGCCCTGGCCGATGGGCCCATCTCGATGGCCGCGGTGCTCTCCGCGCTCCACGAGCGAGGTCATCGCCTGGTCCTGACCGAGGGCGGACCGACGCTGGTCGGCCAGCTGATCGCGGAAGGCCTCCTCGATGAGCTGTTCCTCACTACCGCGCCGTCGCTCTTCGGGCGGACGGCGAATGACGGCCGCAAGACGCTGGTCGAGGACGTCGACGTCTCCGGCTCGGCGCTGGCCCTGCTCAGCGCGCGGCGCCACGGCTCCTTCCTCTTCCTGCGCTACGCCTTGTCGCATGCGCTCAGAGCGACTTGAGATGCTCGACCCAGGTCGGCCTGCCGGCGGTGGTCGCGCTATCGAGCATCTTACGCGTGCTC